>NZ_CAXTBY010000018.1:0-36081 GCF_964242245.1 uncultured Methylobacterium sp.
ATTCCCTCGTCTGGCGCGAAGCAGCGACGCGCCGGATCACACGCCGCATGGACTGGGCGGATCGCCAGCATGCAAACGTGAGACTGCCGCAACGGCGCCCGGAGACCGCAATCCATGCCGAACCCTGTTCAATCAGCCGTCCGTGCGGCCATCGAGGGCGGCGTCGCGTTCGTGGCGGCCTACAACCGGAAGCGGCTGCCCAAGACCGAGAACCCGTTCCTCGTCGGCATCCACGCGCCGATGCGAGCGGAACTGACGCTGCACGATCTTGCCGTGACCGGGTCGATACCGGCGGGGCTCGACGGGCGGTATCTCAGGATGGGCGCAAACCCCGTGCTGCCCGCGCCCGCGGGCCACCACTGGTTCCTCGGCGACGGCATGGTGCACGGCCTCGCGATCAAGGACGGCAAGGCCCTGTGGTACCGCAACCGCTGGATCAACTCGCGCATGGCGGCCGCGGCCCTCGGGCGGGCCGCCGCGCCCGGACCGCGCAGGGGCCGCAACGATACCGTGAACACCAACGTCGTCGACATCGGCGGCCGTGCCTTTGCGCTGGTGGAAGCCGGCAGCTTTCCCGTCGAGCTCTCCGAGACCCTGGAGGCGCAGCGCTACAACCCGTTCGACGGGACGCTCGACGGCTCCTTCACGGGGCACCCGCACCGGGATCCGCGCAGCGGCGAGTCCCACGCGATCACCTACGACGGTGGCATCTGGGACACCGTTCGCCACGTCGTCGTCTCGGCGACCGGTCAGGTCGTCCGCAACGTAGCGATCGCGGTCGAGCACGGTCCCTGCATTCACGATTGCGCGTTCACGGCGCGGTTCGCGATCGTGCTCGATCTCCCCGTCACCTTCTCGATGCGGGCCGTCCTCGGCGGCCACCTCTTCCCGTTTCGCTGGAACCCGGCCCATCGCGCCCGGGTGGGTCTCCTTCCGCGGAACGGCGGCGGCGCCGACATCACGTGGTGCGATGTCGAGCCGTGCTTCGTCTTCCACGTGGCCAACGCCTTCGATGGCGAGGACGGTCGGGTGATCCTCGACGTGATCGCCTACCCGAAGGTGTTCGCGTCGGCCGGGAGCGGCCTCGACGTGCCGGGTCGGTTCGAGCGCTGGAGCGTGGACCCTTCGGCGCGGCGCGTCGACCGGCGCGTGATCGACCACACGGCGCAGGAGTTCCCGCGCATCGACGAGCGCCGCTTCGGACAGCGCTATCGGTATGCCTACACGGTCTCCGTACCGCCCGACGGCAACACGCAGCTCACCGGCGCCACGAAGCTCTACAAACATGATCTCGAAACGGGCGGTCGCCGCGTGCACGATTTTGGCGACACGCACCTTCCGGGCGAGTTCGTGTTCGTGCCTGCCGCCGTCGATGCGGGTGAGGACGAAGGCTGGCTCGTGGGTTTCGTCATCGACACGGCCAGCGAGACCACCGATCTCACGATCCTCGACGCGCGATCCTTCGAAGCGGCACCCATCGCGGAAGTCCGCCTGCCGCATCGCATCCCGCCGGGTTTTCACGGGAACTGGTTCCCGGCCGCTTGACGACGACGGCCCGCTTGCCGAGCCGATGAGGGTGTTCGCGAGATCCGCGATCACCTTCGGCGTTCTATCGTCGTCTGCGCGACGCTTTCGAGCCCGGCGCGTGCGATGGCGGCTTCAAAGCCGCCAGCTATGAGCCCCATCGAGGGGAGCAGGACAACCGAGTACCGAGCGCCCTCGGCTCACCATTGATACCGGATCCCGGCTCTGCCGCCGCCCGCCAGGAGGTCTGCGCCGACGCGGTAATCAGCCCGCACGAAGCCCGAGATTCCGGTTTCAAGGTCGAAGATGTTGACCGACGCCTGGATCTCACCGCGCGCCTTGCCCTCGTCCCGGAGGCCGGTCACGCTGGTGAGGCCATTCACGGCACCGGTCGGACGGCTCTCCGTGAGCACGGAGTAGATGTAGCCCGTGATGCTCGGCTCGATCCGGATGTTGTCCTGGATCATCTCGGTGCCGACCCGCGCACCGATGCGCCCACGGAGCGCGTCTCCGTTCTGAAGCGGAATCGTTGTCGCCGTCAGGGTCGCCCTCTTGTCGAACTGCGTATTCACGTATTCGAGGCCCGCCGTCGGTTCCACGTAGAGACTGTGTTCGAGCGGAAAACGGTAACCGACATTCGTGCTGACGTTGTAGTTCTGCAATCCGGTGGTCTGGCGCAGGCCCGGCGTGGTGATGTCGAGACCGAGCAGGTCCACCTTGAACAGCGCGTCGATGAACGCTGGCCCGTTCAGGTAGGTGGCGTAGGTGCCCACCGTGCCGCCCGCGAAATCCTGGCGACCGCCGCCCTGGTTGAGCCGCACCTCGGCGAGCGTATAGCCGCCCATCACGCCGACGATCAGTCCGTCGTCCTTCGAAGTCAGTCCGCTGAGCACCACGTCGGTGCCGCTGAGGAAGCCGCCCGTCGCTTGGCTGTAGCCGAGGTCGCGCGTAAACCCGGTCCCGGCGAAGCTGAAGCTTGTCGAGCCGGTGCGCCGCTCGAGGTCGCCGAAGGCGCGCGCCCACACCGCCAGCCGGGCAGAGGTCTCGATCGGAGGCGCCACCTGCACGATGTTGCGTGCGATCGGGTCCTTGCTGATCAGCGCGGCGTACTCCGTCGTCTCGGCATACTGCATGGCCTGGGGAATGGACGGAGGCGCGCCGCTCGCCGCCCGCTGCGTGCTCTCGCGAAGCTGGGTCATGCGGTCGAGAACCGCGGTTGCGCCCTGAAAGGCGATGGTCCGGGCCGCGAGCACCGCGGCCTTGCCGGAGAGGCCGACGGCGGTGGGGATGGCGGCGAGCGAGACCGTGCTGCCCGACGCGTTCGTGCCGTTGACGAGGACGGGGGCGAGGGTTCCGAAGTTCTGCAGGCTCCCGAGGGTGAAGGCGTTCGGGGCGACCGTGCCACCGACCTGGATCAGGACGGGAGAGGTGGCGAAGGCGGTGGTCGGGGTCAGGTTGGCGACGGACACGCTCGTCGAGCCGCTCGCGTTTCCGGTGATGATGAGGCGGTCGGACGCGCCGGTCCGGGTCGAGGCCTGCAGGAGAAGGTTGCCGCTGCTTCCGACGTAGTTGCCGCCGATGGTCAGGGTGTTGGCGGCGGAACCCGTGCGCAGGTCGATCGTGCCGGCGTTGGTGAAGGTCGCGACGCCGCCGAGCGTCGCCGTGGCCGTGCCGGTGTTGGTGCCGCTCGCCAGCGCGAAGGTGCCGCTGTTGAGGATTGCGCCGCCGCGGAAGTCGCTCGCGCCGCCCGTGAGGAACTGACCGCTGTTGCTGAAGGTCGAGCCGCTGCCGAGCGAGAGGGCGCCGGCCATGGCGCCACGGTTGTCGATCAGCGAGGCGACGACGCTTTGCGAGGTGTCGACGGCGTAGCCTGCGCCCCCGATGATCCGACCCGCAGCGAGGTTGGTCACCGTGAGGGACGCGCCCGGTGCGTTCCCCATGATGCCTGCCGCGACGGCCGTCGGCCCGGTCAGGGTTCCGGAATTGGTCACGCTCAGGCTGCCGCCGTTCGTGACGGCCATCACCGCCGGTCCTGCCGCCGCCGTCACCGTGCCGCTGTTGGCGATGGTGATCGGACCGCTGCCGCTGCCGCTGCCGTTCGCCGTGGCGGTACCGGAACTGTTGCTGACGAAGAGACCGGCGACGCCGGCCGTGATCGTGCCCGCGTTCGTGACCGACGTTGAGCCGCTCGTGGCCCCGCTTCCGATGGCCGCGATGCCGATCGCGCCGGCCCCGGTGGTGATCGATCCCGCGTTGCTCACGGCGGTAGCACCGCCCTGAGTGAGAGCCGCGATGCCGGAGGGGATCGCCGTACCGCCCGGCACCATGGCGATCGCCGTATTGATCTGGGCGGCGACGCTCGGCAGCGCGGCGATCAGGGTGCTCGGAAGCGTGCTCGGGAGCGCCGTGTTCTGGGTGATCGTTCCCGCGTTCGCGATCGTCAGCGAACCGGCCGACGGCGACAGGGCGGCGATGCCCGCCAAGCCGAACTCGATCGTGCCCCGGTTGGTGATGCCGGAGGCCGGCGCGACGGCGGCGATACCGACCGTGGCCCCGGTGATGCTGCCGCCGTTGTCGATGATCGCGCGGCTGCCCGATCCGAGGATGCCGAACGGTGCCGTGATGGTCCCGGTGTTCGAGACCGTCAGGGTACCGCGTCCCGTCTGGGCCAGGATGCCGGCGGTGGCCGCCGTGATCGCGCCGGCGCTGGTGATGGTGCCGGCCCCCGAGCCCGAGGCGCCGTCCAGCTCGATGCCCGCCCGGTCGGCCGATCGGATCGTGGCCGAGCCCGTGACGTTGATCGCCACGTTGTTCTGCGAACCGGCGCCATCCGTGGTGGCGGGCATCACGAGCACGGCGTCCATGCCGCTGGCCGCGGTGATGGCGGTGTTGTCCAGAACGTTGAGCGTGAAGGCGCCGGTCGGGGTGTAGAAGATGCCGTTGTAGTTCTGGTTCGGTCCGCAATTGGCGGTCGTCGTGGTCGAGGCGTTGTCTCCCGCCGAGCAGACCCGTGCGAACACGACGACGCCGTTGCGCACGGGAAACAGGAACTGGCCCGGCACGCCGCCGTTCGAGCCCGTTGCCAGGGCGTTCGGGCCGCCGTCGAGGAAGGCGCCGTTCACGAGGGAGCCCGGCAACTGGTAGTAGCTGCCGTCGACGCCCGTGCCGGCGGAATAGCCGGCCGCCGCCGAGGTGCCGCCGACGCCGTTCGCACCCCCGCTCGCGTCGCCCGTCTCGAACTGGATGCGGTTGTAGTTGAAGTAGATGTCGAAGTTGCCGGTCCCCTGGTCGGAGCGGCTCGCCAGGATGAGCTGGAACGTGTTCGTCCGGTCGGCGTGGCTGCCGAAGTAGCCGACGGCGGGCCACGTGACGCCGAACGCCGTCGTCCCGGCATAGGCACCGGTGCCGTAGGCGGTGAGGCCGCTCGCGGCGTCGCGCGTGTCGATGTCGGCGAAGAACGGCGCGATGATCGGCACGCCGCGATAGGCCGCGCCGAGGCCGACGGGCGTGAACTGGCTCAGGGCCGAGCCGAAGGTGACGTTTCCGTTGTTGTTGACGTAGAGCTGCGAATAGGACGTCCCGAAGAAATTGACCGGGAACGGCAGCGTCACGGCGCCGGACGAGCCGTCGTCGTTGGCGGCGAGCTGGGTGGCGTTGAAGCCAGGGGCGACGGCCTGCGCCGCCGCCGCGCCGATCGTCCCTGCGAAAGCAGTCATCGAGACGCAGAGCAGCAGGATCGATCGCAGGCCCGCCAAGCCGCTATCACGCTCTGATTCACATCGCATTGAGATCATGCCTATTCGGACTGAGAGCCTTCGCTCCAAGCCTGAGCATTATGGACTCGATGCTTGTCCTTCGAATACCGAGTTCGATCAAAATCGAACGTTATCATACTGAAAGTTGTAAAATGGCAACATCAATCGCACCCAGCAATCCGATGACCGTTCTGAGAGATGACGAAGATCGAAGTGAGTTGCGTGCAGGGTCGTCGGAACGACGAGGGATTGCGCCCTGGCGTGGGAATACCTGCTCTCAGGCCGCGGACTGAAGAAAGCCGATCGCATCGTTCAGGCAGGCCGGATTCGCGCGAACCGACTTGATGAGGCGGTTCGCGGCGCGGACACGACGCACGTTCAGGGCATCCGGCCCATCAGGCGCGCTGCGCCGATCTCCGAGGCGCCGAAGGACGGACCGCGCGCGGGAGCGGCCTGCGCCTCGACCCGGACGGGCGCCGGCGCATGGACACCCGCTCGCACCTGCGCGGTGCGAACCCGTGCCTCGTCACGGGCCAGCGCGGCAGCACGGCGGCGCTTGTCCGCGGCGGCCTCGGCCTGCGAAGCCTGATGCTCGGCGGCCCGGCGGGCGATCTCGGCGGTCCGCTTGCGGTTCGCGGTGGCCTCCTCAGCAACGCGACGCGCCTCCTCGGCCTGCTCGCGCTGCTTGACGGCGGCGGCTCGCATCGCGCGCTCGGCGGCGGCGAGCTTCGTAGCCTCCTCGGACTTGCGCCGCGCGATCTCCGCCTCCGCCTGGACGCGATTTTGATCGACGGTCGCCAACTTGATCTTGTCGTCCTCTTGGCGCCGCTGCGCAGCGGCCTGCGCCTCGGCTTTGCGACGCTCCGCCTCCGCGATCCGGGCGCGCTCCTGCGCTTCCTTCTCGCGCGCGGCGATCTCGGCGGCCCGGACGCGCTCCTGCCGGTCGATCTCCTGGGCCTGCCGCACGCGCTCAAGCGCCTCGGCCTCGCGGGCGGCCTTGACGGCGGCGGCGACCCTGGCGGCCTCGTCGGATTCCCGCTTCCGGGCCGCAGCGTCCTCGGTGGCCTTCTGCTGCTCGGCCGCGAGCGCCTGGGCACGCTCTCCGGTCTCCTTCTTGCGCGCCGCCATCTCGGCGATCCGGGCGCGCTCCTGCGCTTCCTTCTCGCGCGCGGCGATCTCGGCGGCCCGGACGCGCTCCTGCCGGTCGATCTCCTGGGCCTGCCGCACGCGCTCAAGCGCCTCGGCCTCGCGGGCAGCCCTGGCGGCGGCGGCGACCCTGGCGGTCTCCTCGGCTTCCTTCCTGCGCACCGCGGCCTCGTCGGCGGTCTTCTGCCGCTCGGCCAGCATGGCCTGCGCCCGGTCTTCGGCCTCCCTGCGGCGCAGCGCAGCCTCTGCCGCCTTGGCCCGCTCCTCCTCGGCGCGGCGCTCCGCCAGGGCCGCGGTGGTCTTGGCCCGCTCCTCCGCCTCGCGCTCCCTGACGGCAGCCTCGGCTTCGGCCTTCTGGCGCCTCAGCTCGGCGGCGCGGGCCTTCTCCTCCTGATCGCGCAGGAGGGCGGCCTCGCGCTCGAGGCGCCGGACCTCGGCTTCGGCGACCTTGCGCCGCCTGTCCTCTTCCTCCCGCAGGCGCGTGGCCTCGCGCTCGGCGCGGACGGCGGCATCCTGCTCGCGGGCGAACCGCTCCAGGATCTCCACCCGGCGCTGCGCGACGCCGGCGAGCGAAGAGTCGGGATAGCGCGCGATGAACGCGCGCACGGCCTTGAGATCCGTCGAGCTGTCGAGCTTGTCCCAGGCCTTCTCCGCCTGGGCCGCCTTCGGGTCGACGACGATCGCGGGCATCCTGGGCTTCGGCACGGGCGGCGCACCGGGGACCGGCTGCTCGGTGGTCCGGGTCGTCGCCTCGCCGATCACGGCGAGGTCCGACGTCCCGAGCTTGGCGATCTGCACCCGAGCGAGATCGGCGTAGAAGCCGCCCTTGTGCTTGCCGAGGAACGCTTCCCAGGCCTCTCGGCTGTTGAGGCGCTCGACGGCGCCGTAATCGTCCTTCGCCGCGCTATCGGGGCCGCCGACGGCCCCGGCGCTCGCCGGCACGAGCGCGACGGTTCCGCCCCCGAGCGAGCCGTAGACGAAGGGCTCCTGCTGCCGGCCGGTCGCCTTCAGAACGTCGTCGCGCACGCGACCGAACGCGATGCGGATATCGAGGCCCGGCTCGGTGAGGTTGGTGAGCAGCGCCTTGGTGAAGGGGCTGTGATCCCCTTCGCCGTCGTTGGCGAGGGACTTGTCCTTGGCCGCGTAGGCGATCAGCGTGTCGGTCTGGCTCGGCTCGACCTTGCCGAGGCCGGTGGGAATGCCGCGGGTCGCAACACGTCGGCGCATCTTGCTGGCGAAGGGATTGTCGCGACAGGCGTCGAGGATGATCAGGCGCAGCCGCTTGGCCTGCTCGATCGCCGACGTCAGTCGATCCAGCGAGATGGCCTCGTCCTCGACGTCGCGTTCGTTGAGCAGCTTCGCGTCGGTCGGGACCAGGTAGTTCGTCTCACGCACCTCGATCCCATGACCGGCGTAGTACACGACGGCGATATCGGAATCGGCGACAACCTCCTCGAACTCGCGGATCGCGCGCTTGAAGGCCAAGTTGCCGAGATCCGATTGGGCCGTGACGACCTCAAATCCCGCCTTGCGGAACATCTCGGCCATCGCCGACGCGTCGTTCACCGCGTTCGGTAGCATCGGCACATTCTGGTAGGCCCCGATGCCGACCACGAGGGCGACGCGGCGACCTTCCGCGACCGCCTGCTCCGTGAAGAGCATCAGTGCGGCGCAAACGATGAAGATGATCGGAAACCGGGTCAAGGGACCAGTCCTCCTCGTGCCAGCGCATCTCAGCGAATGCCCACATCAGTATGTCGACACCGCGGCGTTCGCAACAGTTGAACTTCAAATTGGCGGCCGGCATCCCGGCCATTGAGATTTTGGGGTGCTGGATCGCACGCGAATGTCTCTTCGATACGAAGCGCCGGCTCCCGCTGCACGGGAACTTCTGACATCGCGTACGAGGCCCAGCAAAACTTCGGGTAAGTTAAAGTTCTTGATCTGAGATTAAAAGAACTGGACACCGCCAAACCCTTCGCGGGTTGAGGCGGTTCGTGGTGTGCGGGCGCGGGTGGCCGACGAGGTCCTGCGCTGCGCGGTCAGCGGGGGTTCTTCGACGTGCATGGTCCCGGGAAGAGGTGTGACGGATTGAGCCTGAAGCGTTCGGGCTCGTGCGTCCAGGCCTGAAGGATGAACGCAGCGGGCGTGAGGCTGCGCAGGTCAAAAACCATCGAGCGGGGCTCTTCCGGTCCCATCCGGGCCTCTGCCGCGGTCTCGCCCCTGCGCCGCTTCCGCACCGTCGTCGGGCCGGCGCCGCAGCGCCGGCCAGCGCCCGCGCTTCCCGTCGCAGGCGCTGCCGGTGAAGACCCTGACCCGGAGCGCATCCCGCCCGGCATGGTCGTCAACCGGACCACCACGCCACGGGATCAAACACCTGGAGCTACGCCGCCATCAATTGGCGGTCCGGACGAAGGCGTAGCGGCCGACCGAGGCTCCGGCGCCGCGGTGGCGCACGCCGGCGGGCCGGGGATCGCTGCCCGGACCCTGGCCACGGCGCGCCTCCAGTCCGCCGACGGGAGCAGGCATCGCACGCAGGGCTTGGCGCAGGCTCAGGAGCTCGGCGCGCAGGCTCGCATTCTCGCGCTCCACCCGTCCGAGACGCGCGACGCCGGCGGGCGGCAATCCGCCCAGGCGGCGGCGCCAGCGATAGAAGGTCCCGACCGAGACGTGCGCGGCCGCGCAGATGCTCGCGATCGCGATGCCGTCCGCGGCTTCCTTCAGGAGGAAGGCGATCTCCTCGTCCGTGTGGTGGGATCGACGCATGCGCAGGTTCTCGTCCGCTTCGTTGCCGCTTGAAGTCAGCAAGAAATGGACCGGTGGAGCCGATCCGCTCTGGTGCGAATTTTGACGTTTTGCGGGACCGCCGCCCGCCGCACGGGCGACCCGGCGCGGATTTGCGCAAGGGTATGCCGGTCCTGCAGCCTCTTTGGCCTTTCGCCCAACGCCGGGGAGCCGGACAATCCCGCCCGAGGCGCAGGAGGGACGGGTCCGATGGTGGAATTCACGAGGCGGGGCCTGATCGGAACCGCCGCGGCGCTCGCCGCACCCGCGATCGTCCGGCCGGCCTGGGCCGCGGACCCGGTCAAGCTCGGATGCCTGTTCTCGTCGTCGGGCACGATGGCCAACATTGAGGGCCGCCTGAACTACGTCGTGCGCATGGCCGCTGACGAATTGAACGCCAAGGGCGGCGTCAACGGGCGCCAGGTCGAGGTCGTCACCTCGGACCCGGCCTCGGACTGGCCGCTCTACGCTCAGATCGGCCGTCAGATGCTGCAGCAGGAGAAGGTCGCGGCCCTGTTCGGATGTTGGACCTCGGTCTCGCGCAAGTCCGTGCTGCCGGTGGTGGAGCAGAACGACGGGCTATTGTTCTACCCGCTCCACTTCGAGGGCGAGGAGAACTCGAAGAACGTCGTCTACGTGAACTCGCCGCCGTCCAGTTCCGTGCTGCCAGCCGTCGACTACCTGATGGGGTCGGACGGCGTCTCCGCCAAGCGCTTCTTCATGATTGGCTCGGATTATGTCTGGCCGCGCACGATCAACAAGCTGCTGAAGGGCTACTGGACCTCCAAGGGCATCGCCGAGAGCGCGTGGCGCGAGGAATACGTGCCGCTGGGGTTCTCCAACTTCCAGACCCTGGTCAACCAGATCCGCACCTTCGCCGCCCAGCCCGGCGGCCAGCCGATCGTGGTGCTCACCGTCGTCGGCTCGTCGATCCCGGATTTCCTGCGCGAGTTCGCCAACCAGGGCATCCTGGCCACCGACGTGCCGATCCTCGGGCTCGACATGGTCGAGGCCGATCTCGAAGGCCTCGACACGACCAAGCTCGTCGGCCACCTCAACTGCTGGGCCTACCTCCAGACCGCCAAGGGCGAGCGCAACAAGACGTTCCTCGCCGACTGGGCGGCTTACGTGAAGGCCAAGAACGTGCCCTTCAGCGCCGACACGGTGATCGACCCGATGGTCTCGGCCTACGACAGCGTCCAGCTCTGGGCGCTGGCGGCGACGAAGGCCAAGAGCTTCGCGGTGCCGGACGTGCGCAAGGCTTTCGCCGGCCTCAGCTACGAGGGACCGTCGGGCTACACGATGACGATGACCGGCGAGAACAACTACGTCTCGCGCGGCGTCTTCATCGGCTCGGTCAACGAGAAGCGCGGCTTCGACGTGCTGTGGCAATCGCCGGACGCCCCCAAGCCCGTGCCGTTCAGCCCGTATGGCTGAGGCGCTGGAGCAAGCGACCTGTCAGCCATGGCTTCCGGCCCGGACCTGGGTCTCCTCTTCTATAGAGCTACTGTATTCACACATCTTGCGGCGAGTTCGCGTGATGCGCGGGCCACCCTCCCCCGCAGAGGGGGGAGGAAGGACGCGGTTGCCGTCCCGCGCGATGTGTGAATCCGGTAGCGTATCAGGGAGAGGAACAGCGTGAGCGGCGTGACCTTGCCGGGAGGTTCTCAACGCCCTCCTGCTCGGAAGAGGAGGCAGGTCGCGCCGCGCATGTTTCGTGTGGTGACGTGGTCCGTCGGATCGTCCGCCTCGGTCGTCGCCGTGACCTTCGCGCTCGTCCTGCTCCTTATTCCGACGACCGCGGCGCAGGCGGCCATCGCGTTCGACCGGGCAACCCTCGCGAAATCCTTCTGCGGCGACGGCGCGGCCGTGAGCCGGGGTGCGGAGGCAATCATCCGCTCCGCCGCGACCGCCGACCCGGACGATCTCGCCTTCGCGGGCACGATCCTGCGGGCCCTGCTCGACCGGCGCCTCGCCTGCGTCGGGGATTCCGCCATCCTCCTCGACCGCGCCGGGGCCGCCGAGGGCCGGGACGCCGTGACCGGGGCCGCGGCGGCGGCGGCCGGCGCGCGCTCGCCGGTCGTCGGCCTGCGCCAGCGCGGGCTCGCGGAGACCGCCGCCGGCATCGCCGCGCTGCTCACCGGGCCGAGCGTCGCGGCGCGCGCGGCCGGCCTGTCCGGCCTGGAGCGGCGGATCGCGAATGTGCCGGACTCCGACGCGATTCTCGAACGGGCCCGCGGCGCGGAGACGGACGCGGGCCTCAAGCGCGCCATCGTGCAGGCCACGCAGGCCGCGGCCCTCAACGCACCCGACCCGGCCCGGCGCCGGACGGCGATCGCGGCCATCGCCGACGCACCGTCGAGCGCGGCCCTGTCGCGGCTCGCGGCGCTGAGAACCGATCCGGCCTACGCCGCCGACCCGGCCTTCCGCGGAGCGCTGGATGCCGGCATCGCGCGGGCCGAGCGCGCCGTCGCCCTCGGCAACGGCCTGGCGCTCGCCTACAACGGCCTGAGCTTTGCCAGCATCCTGTTCATGGCGGCGGCCGGGCTCGCGATCATTTTCGGCCTGATGGGCGTGATCAACCTCGCGCAGGGCGAGTTCATCATGGTCGGCGCCTACGCCGCCTACGGCGTGCAGGAGGCGTTCCGCAGGCTCGCGCCGAGCCTCATCGACCTCTACCTGGTCGCCGCGATCCCCGTGGCGTTCCTGGCCGCCGCGCTCGTCGGCATCGGTATCGAGGCCCTGATCCTGCGCCACCTCTACCGGCGGCCGCTGACGAGCCTGCTCGCCACGTGGGCCGTGAGCCTGTTCCTGATCAACGGCGTGCGCGTCGCCTTCGGCTCGCAGAACCTCCAGTTCGGCATGCCGTCCTACGTCAGCGGCGGCGTGCCGCTCTATGCCGACTTCATCGTCACCTGGAACCGGCTGTTCGCCATCGCCTTCGCCGCGGTGACGCTGGCCGCGACCCTCCTGATCCTCAAGCGCACGCCGCTGGGGCTCGACATCCGCGCCGTCACCCAGAACCGCGACATGGCGGGCGCCCTCGGTATCCGCACCCGCCGGGTCGACCGCCTCGCCTTCGGCTTCGGCTCGGGGCTCGCGGGTCTGGCCGGCGTCGCGCTCTGCCCGATCTACAGCGTGAACCCGGGGATGGGCGCGAACTTCATCGTCGACAGCTTCATGGTGGTGGTGCTCGGCGGCGTCGGCACGGTGGTGGGAACGCTGGTGGCCGCCCTCGGCATCGGCGGGGCCAACGTGCTGATCGAGCCGTTCTACGGCGCGGTCGCGGCCAAGGTGATCGTGCTCGTCGGCATCATCCTGTTCCTGCAGCGGCGCCCGGAAGGGCTGTTCGCCGCGAGGCGCCGGCGATGAGCGGGGCCGCCGACACCCTCCGGTCCCCCCTCGCCGCACCGCCGCGCCGGCCGGCAGCCGGCCTCCTGCGCGATCGGCTGCTCGCCTTCGTCCTGCTCGCGATCCTGGCGGCCTGCCTCGGCCTCGTGGGGCTCCGTCCCGCGCCCTACCTCGCGAACGCGGTCGGACAGCTCGCCGCCTTCGCGATCCTCGCCGTATCGCTGGATCTGGTCTGGGGCTACCTCGGCATCCTCAGCCTCGGGCACGGGCTGTTCTTCGCCATCGGCGGCTACGTCTGCGCCATGCACCTGCTCGCGCACGCCTTCGCGGTCACCGGCGTCGCGCCGGACTTCGTGCAGTTCATGGGCTGGAAGAACCTGCCGGCCTACTGGGCCGGGCTCACCAGCGCGCCCTACGCCCTCGTCCTGGCGCTGACGCTGTCGGCGGCGGTCGCCTTCGTGTTCGGCTTCGCCTCGTTCCGGTCCCGCGTGAACGGCGTCTACTTCTCGATCATCAGCCAAGCGCTCGTCTACGTCGCGATGCTGCTGATGTTCCGCAACGACACGGGGCTCGGCGGCAACAACGGCATGACCGGCTTCCCGCTGCTGTTCGGGTATCCGATGGGCTCGCCCGGGGTCGTCACCGGCCTCGCGGTGGCGGCGCTGCTCGCGCTCGCCGCCGTCCTCGTCGGCACCCGCGCCCTCGTCGCCGGCCGGATCGGCCGGCGCATGCTGGCCTGCCGCGACGACGAGACCCGCCTGCGCACGCTCGGCTACCGTACGACGCGGCTCAAGCTCGGCATCTGGTGCCTCTCGGCGACGATCGCGGCGCTCGCCGGCGTGCTCTACGTGCCGCAGGTCGGCATCATCAACCCGCGGGTGCTCGCGCCCGACCTCTCCATCGAGATCGCGGTCTGGGTCGCCATCGGCGGGATGGGCCGCCTCGGCGGCGCGGTGATCGGCGCGGTCGCCGTCAACGCCCTGAAGTTCTGGCTCAGCGCCGCGATGCCGGAGGCGTGGCCGTTCGTCCTCTCCGGGCTGGTGCTCCTCGTGGTGCTCGGCCTGCCCAACGGCCTGCTCGACCTCGCGACGCTGAGTCTTCGCCCCACATGGCTCCGCGCCGGAACCGGCCCGTGAGCGTCCTCGTCGTCGAGAACCTGAGCGTCGTGTTCGGCCGCTTCCGGGCGCTCGATGCCCTCTCGCTCGCCGTCGATGCCGGCGAGGTCCGCGCCGTGATCGGCCCGAACGGCGCCGGCAAGACCACCCTCCTCGACGTGATCTCCGGCATCACCAAGCCGCGCGGCGGCCGGGTGATGCTGGGCGACCGCCTCGACCTGACCCGACGCTCCGAGGCCGAGATCGCGCGGGCAGGCGTCCGGCGCAAGTTCCAGAAGCCGAGCGTCTTCCCCGCCCTCACCGTGCGCGAGAACCTCGACATCGGCTGCGGCGCCGCGATGGTTCCGCGCCTGCGCGCCGCACGCATTGCCGAGGTGCTCGCCGAGACCGGGCTCGACCCGCGCGAAGACGCGCTCGCGGGGTCGCTCGCCCACGGGGAGAAGCAGTGGCTCGAGATCGGCATGGTGCTGGCGTCCGATCCGAAGATCATCCTCCTCGACGAGCCGGTGGCCGGATTGTCGGATTCGGAGACCGAGCGCACCGCCGCGCTGATCCACGGCCTGCGCCGTCCGGACCGCGCCATCCTGGTGATCGAGCACGACATGGCCTTCGTCGAGGCGATCGCCGACCGGGTCACGGTGCTGCACGAGGGCCGCACGCTCTACGAGGGCGGCATGCGGGGCGCACGGGCGGATGCCCGCGTGATCGAGGTGTTCCTCGGCCGATGAGCGCCGCAGCCTCCGACAAACCCGATGCGGCCATGCGTGTCGACGTCGAGAGGCTCGACCAGCATTACGGCAGCGCCCAGGTACTGCGCGGCGTCGCGCTGTCGATCGAGCCGGGCGCGTGCCTCGCGGTGCTCGGCCGCAACGGGGCCGGCAAGACCACGCTGCTGCGCTGCCTCGCCGGCCTGATCCCGGCAAGCCGCGGCGGCATCCGGCTCGACGGCGCCGAGGTCGGGGCGCTCTCCTCCGACCGGCGGGCGCGGGCGGGCCTCGCCACCGTGCCGCAGGGCCGCGAGATCTTCTCCGACCTCACGGTCGCCGAGAACCTGCGCGTCGCCGCCCGCGCCCACGGGCTGGAGCGCACCGACGCGATCGACGAGGCGGTGGCCCTGTTCCCGGCGCTGCGCGACCTGTGGCACCGGCCCGGCGGCAACCTCTCGGGCGGCCAGCAGCAGCAGCTCGCCATCGCCCGCGCGCTCGCGACCCGGCCGCGCCTGCTCCTGCTCGACGAGCCGACCGAGGGCATCCAGCCCTCCATCGTCTCCGCGATCGAGGCGGTGATCGACGGCCTCAAGGGCCGGATCACCGTGCTGCTGGTCGAGCAGTACCTCGACTTCGCGGTCCGCCTCGCCGATTCCTTCGTCGTGCTCTCGCGCGGCCAGGTCGTCGAGCACGGCGGCCGCGGTGAGATCAGCCACGCCGACCTGTCCCGCCACATCGCCGTCTGACCCGGAAGGAGAACCCATGCCGACGCATCACGAGATCCCCGCGACGCCCGACACGATGGTGCTGGGCTACTTCGACGCCGCCCTCCCCCCGGTGCTGGAGATCGAATCGGGCGACACCGTCACCCTGCACTCGTTCCCGGCCGGCGGGCGGGAATCGCTGCATCCCGACCCGGCCCGCGTGCCGGCCGACCTGCTGACGGCGCTGGACATCTGCGTGCCCGGCCCCGGCCCGCACTTCGTCACCGGCCCGGTCCACGTCCGCGGCGCCGAGCCCGGCGACGTGCTCCAGGTCGAAATCCTCGATCAGAAGTTCCGCCAGGACTGGGGCTTCGTCGCGATCCTGCCGCTGCTCGGCACGCTGCCGGACGAGTTCACCGACTACGAGACGATCCACCCCGACATCGACGTCGCCCGCGGCGTCTGCGTGCTGCCCTGGGGCACGGAGCTGCCGCTCGATCCATTCTTCGGCATCCTCGGCACCGCCCCGCCCGCCGCCTGGGGCCGGGTCGGCACGCCGGTGCCCCGCGGCTTCGGCGGCAACATGGACAACAAGGAGCTGAAGGTCGGCTCGACCCTCTACCTGCCGGTCTACAACGCGGGCGCCGGCTTCTACGCGGGCGACGGCCACGGGGTGCAGGGCGACGGCGAGGTCTGCATCACCGCGCTGGAGACGAGCCTCACCGGCACGTTCCGGCTCACCGTGCGCAAGGACCTCGGCTACGACTGGCCGTTCGCCGAGACCCCCACCGACCTGATGTCGATCGGCCTGCACGAGAGCCTCGACGAGGCGATGCGCCAGGCGGTGCGCGAGATGATCAAGCACCTCTGCGCGCGCACGACGCTGACCCGCAACCAGGCCTACATGCTGTGCTCGCTTGCGGGGAACCTGCGGATCACGCAGACGGTGGACGGCAACAAGGGCGTGCACATGCTGATGCCCAAGGCTGCTCTGGCGAAGGCCGGATGACGCCGGCTGCGCCGTCCGGGCCGGAGCGAAGACGGACTTCGTCTACGCCCTGGCCCGAGGCTTGCTGCCGCGATGCGGGACGTGGAGTGGCAGTGATGGATGCGGATGCGGGCGACAGGGACGTCCAGCTCGCCCTACGCGGAATCCGCAAGGCGTTTCCGGCCAAGGGCGGCCCGGTCCCCGTGCTCGATGGCCTGAGCTTCGATATCTACGAGCGCGACTTCGTCAGCATCATCGGGCCGTCCGGCTGCGGCAAGACCACCGTGTTCAACGTGATCGCCGGCCTGCTGGAGCCCGACGCGGGCACGATGCGCTTCCGCGGCGAGGTCGTCCCCGGCCTGTCGGGCCGGGTCGGCTACATGATGCAGAAGGATCTGCTGTTTCCCTGGCGCACCGTGCTCCAGAACGTGATGCTCGGCCTGGAGATGAAGGGCATCGACCCCAAGCAGGCGACCGAGACCGCGCGCGCGTACCTCTCGACCTTCGGCCTGTCGGGCTTCGAGGATGCGTATCCGAAGACGCTGTCGGGCGGCATGCGGCAGCGCGCGGCCCTGATCCGGACGCTGATCATGGACCCCGATATCCTGCTGCTGGACGAGCCGTTCTCGGCCCTGGACTATCAGACCCGGCTCTACCTCGAAGGCGTGCTGCTCGACGCGGTCGAGACCTATAACAAGACCGTGGTGCTCGTGACCCACGACATCGACGAGGCGGTCGCGCTCTCCAAGCGCGTCGTGGTGCTGGGCAACCGCCCGGCCCGGGTGAAGGCCGTGCACGACATCGTACTCAGCGATCGCTCGCCGATCGGCGCGCGCAGCGATCCGCGCTTCTCCGAATACTTCCATACCCTGTGCGGCGAGCTCGACATCCAGACCCGCGGCAAAGCCCCTGCGAGGGCCGCCTGATGGCGATGCAGGCCGCGGAACGCGCCCACGATGCATCGGTAGAGCCGTCCGCGAAGGCCGCTGCCCGGCAGAAGCCGGCTGCAACGCGCCGGAAGCCCGGCGCGCTCGCCCGGGCGATCGACACCAGCCTCGGCCGCGGCGTGATCCAGCTCCTCGCGGTGGCCCTGTTCTTCGCCGCCTGGGAAATCGCGGTCGCCGCCGGCTGGCTCACCGAGTTCCTGGTCGGGGCACCCTCGGGCATCGGGCGGGTGTTCCTGGCAAGCGTCCGCGACGGCAGCCTCGCCCACGACACCTGGATCACGGTGGTGGAGGCGATCCTCGGCTTCGTCATCGGCACGGCGATCGGCTCGGGTGCGGGTCTCGGCCTGTGGTACTCGGTGCTCGTCGCCCGCATCGTCGAGCCGTTCATCGTCGCGATCAACTCGGTGCCGAAGATCGCGCTCGCACCGATCGTCATCCTGTGGTTCGGCACCGGATTCGTCTCGAAGGTGGCGCTCGCGGTCTCGCTCACGGCGCTCGTCGCCCTGATCGCCGCCTACGGGGCCGCGCGCGACGCCGACCCGGATCTCCAGGCGCTGCTGGCCTCCATGGGCGCCTCGAAGAACCGGATTTTTCGCTCCGTCATCGTGCCCTCGACGCTGCCCGCGATCATCGGGATGTTCCGCATCAACATCGGCTTCGCCCTGGTGGGGGCGGTGGTGGGCGAGTTCATCTCGTCCCAGGCCGGCCTCGGCCACCTGATCTACAACGCCTCGTCGCTCTACGACCTCAACGCGGTCTGGGTCGGGCTGTTCGTGCTGATGTTCGTCGGCTTCGTCCTCTACCACGTCATCGACTTCGCCGAGCGCCGCATCCTGCCCTGGCGGCAGGTCAATACCGCGGGCGGCGTCCAGGTGTGAGCCGCACGTTCCCTCCCGCGGCCCGGTTCCGATTCCAATCCCACGATGCGAAAGAGCAGCCTGCCATGATCAAGCGCCGCCTCCTCGCCGCCCTCGCGGGCACCCTGATGCTCGGCGCCGCGCCGGCCTCGGCGGCCGCGCTGAAGGCCACGGTCAGCCAAGCCTTCCAGTCGATGCTCTACCTGCCGCTCTACGTCGCCATCGACGAGGGCCTGTTCGAGAAGGCCGGGATCGACGTGACCAAGGAGACCGCGGGCGCGCCGAGCGTGGCGCTGTCGGCCGTGATCTCGAAGAGCGCGCAGTTCTCGATCCACGGTCCGGAATGGACGGCGGTGGCCGCCTCGAAGGGCGCGCCGGTCGGGGTCATCGCCAACGTCGTCAACGGGGCCGCGGTCTGGATCGCGACGACGCCGGACTTCGCCTTCAAGGACGTGAAGGATCTGAAGGGCCAGACCATCGTCACCGGCCTGATGCCGACGACGAGCACGTCCCTGTTCCTGAAGCTCCTCAAGGAGAACGGGATGAGCAAGGACGACGTCACCCTGACCCAGGTCCAGCTCGGCACCGAGCCGGGCCCGTTCCTCGCGGGCCAAGCCAAGGTCGCGGTCCTCTACGAGCCCGGCCTCGATCAGGTCGCGGCCAAGGGCATGAAGGTGGTGCTCGGATTCCCCGAGCGGTACGGCCCCTACGCCTTCTCGGCGGTGAGCGCGCGCAAGGACGTCGACGCGGCCACGGCCCAGGCCTTCGTCAACGGGATGCAGGCGGCGATCCGGCTGATGCAGGCCGATCCGGCCAAGGCCGCCGCGGTGGCGAGGAAGGAGTTCCCGAACCTCGATCCGGCGGTGGTCGAGGCGGCGGTCAAGCGCATGATGGGCGACAAGGTCTACCCGGAGAGCGTCGACATCACGCCGGACGCCCTGAAGATCGCCCTCGATACCCAGATCGCGCTGGGCAACCTCGCGGCCCAGCCCGACTACGCCAGCTTCGTGCGCCGCGACTTCATCGCCAAGGCGATCGTGGGGCAGTGAGCGCGGTCGCGCGCGTCACCGCGCTTGCGGGCGCTCCGCGCGACGCGCCGGCTGAAGGTCCTTGGTCGCACCGGCCGCGCTCGGCGGCAGCTCGCCGGCACGGGTAGGTGCGTCCCCCGAGGGCGAGGCGAAGCTTGGTCGCGCGTTCCGTTCGGACCCGGACGCGTAACCGGCGTTCATCCCGGCGTAGAACCCGGAGAAATCCTCGGCCCGCACCGACGAGGCTCCGAGGAGGACGGCGAGGGCGCCGAACGGCAGGATGCGACGCATGCCAAAACACTCTTTTGAGCCGAACGACAACGCGAAACGGCGGCCCGCGCAGGGACCGCCGCTTCTCCGGTATCATCGGCAAGGCGGCGGAAGCGAGGCTTCCGCGACCATCCGATCAATCGTCCACGTTGATGCTCTGCGCCTCGCGGCCCTTCTGGCCGTCGACCACGCCGAGCGTCACCGTCTGGCCCTCGGCCAGGGAGTCGAGACCGGCCCGCGACAGGGCGGAGCGATGGACGAACACGTCCTTGCCGCCGTCGTTGACCGACACGAAGCCGAAGCCCTTGGCCGGATCGTACCACTTCACGGTACCCTGCATCTCGGTCGAGGGACCGGATGCGACGCGACCGCCGCCACCCGCGCCGTAACCACCACCGCCGCCAGCGTAGCCGCCGCCACCGCCCGCGCCGTAACCACCACCGCCGCCGTAGCCGCCGCTCGGACCACCGAAGCCGCCGGTCCGGGGCGGACGCATCTCGCGCCGGGGCGGAGCCGCCTCGGCCGTCGAGGTGTCGACGCTCGTGACGTTCGTGACCTGCGGACCCTTCTGGCCCTGCGCGGTCTGAACCGTGAGCCGGGTGCCCGGCATCAGGTCGGCATGGCCCGCGGCCTCGACGGCGCGGATGTGGAGGAAGGCATCGCCCGAGCCGTCGCCGAGTTCGACGAAGCCGAAGCCCTTCTCCTTGTTGAACCACTTCACCGTGGCGTCGCGCTCCGGACCCGTGGGAGCCGCCGCGGCGCGCGATGGGCCCCCGCGGTCGAACCCGCCGCCGCCGCTGCCGTATCCACCACCGCCGGCGCCGCCGAAGCCGCCGCCGTACCCGCCGCTCGGGGGCGCCTGATCCGGCCATCTCGGCTCGGCGCCACCCTCATCGAAGCCGCGCTTCTGCGGCCCCCTGAAATCACGACCACGTCCCATCGTAAGCTCGCCAAAAACCGTCCGCCGACCACGTCTCGAATACCGCGTGCGCGCCATCCCAGACAGCCCACGCCCCGCACTCTCATTATTCCCGGTCGCGGTAACCAAGAATAACGCCTCAGTCCTGACGCAATCTGGCCTTGACTGCAAGGACCTTGTTGTCTTTCGGACGGAGGCCCGTGCACTTTCCGATCGCCGGGACCGAAGAGCCCGGCGTGCGGGCGGGCATCGCGAGACCGCGTTAGCGAAGCGCAAAGGTGCCCGGCGTAGAGATCGGGTTTGCCCCGACAGCCCGTTTCCGGAGCGTGAGGCCGCCGATGATCGCGACCCCGACGTTTCCCGACATCTCGGCCCTCGTCGTCGACGAGAGCCTCTACATCCGCCGCATCGTGCGCGACATGCTGATGCGTGTCGGCATCAAGCGCGTGCTGGAGGCGCCGGACGGCGCCGAGGCGCTGGGCGTGCTCGCCGAGAGCAAGCCGGACCTGACGATCATCGACTGGGACCTTGCGATCCTCTCGGGCGAGGAGTTCATCCGGCTGGCGCGCACGCCCACCACCTCTCCCTGCCCGACGGTGCCGATCATCCTGATGCTCGCCCAGCCGCGCCGCAACGTCGTCGACCGGGCGATCTCGCTCGGCGTCAACGAGATCATCGCCAAGCCGTTCTCGCCCAAGACCCTGTGGTCGCGCCTCGACGAAGTCATCAACCGGCCGCGGCCCTACGCGCAGGTGAAGAGCCTGCTGCGGCCGACGACCCGCGCCGCGGGCCTCGCCAAGGCGATGGCCTGAGGGCCTTCGATGGCCCCGCGCCCGCGGCAGCACCCGCCGTACGCAGCGAGGCGTTGCAGTTCCCCACCGAGCGAGTAGGGTCGACCCCGAATGATGACCGGGCGGGTTGCCGGGGTCACGCGACGGGGAAGTGCGGCACAGCCGATGAGGGACGAGAGTGGCGCCATCGCGCCGGCCCGCCCCGAAGGCGGTCAATCGGCCGTCCGCGGCGGTCCGGACGGCGCGCCGGTGACCACGTTCCGGGAGGCGCGCCGCAATGCCTACGCGGCGCTCGATCTAGGCACCAACAACTGCCGCCTGCTGATCGCCGAGCCGGCCTCCCACGGCTTCCGCGTGATCGACGCGTTCTCGCGCATCGTCCGGCTCGGCGAGGGGCTCGGCAGATCCGACCGCCTGAGCGAGGCGGCGATCGGACGGACGATCGAGGCCCTGCGGATCTGCCGCGGCAAGATGCGCGCCCGCGGCGTGCGGCGCGCCAAGATCATCGCCACGGAGGCCTGCCGGCTCGCGGTGAACGGGGCGGAGTTCGTCGCGCGCGTGCGGGCCGAGGTCGGTCTCGACCTCGAGATCGTCGATCGGCAGACGGAGGCCTACCTCGCGGTGACGGGCTGCGCGGCGCTCGCCGATCCGCGGGCCGAATCGGTGGTGATCTTCGACATCGGCGGCGGCTCCACCGAGATCGCGTGGCTTGACGGTGCCGCGGCCAACCCCTCGACCGACCCGACGCTGCGCATCCGGGCCTGGGACTCGCTGCCCGTCGGCGTTGTGACGCTGGCCGAGCGCCACGGCGGCACCGAGGTCACGCGCAGGATGTTCGAGGGCATGGTCGAGGAGGTGGCCGAGTTGCTCGCCGCCTTCGCGATCCGCGCGGCGGCGGCCGCCACCGCGCCCGGCTTCCATCTCCTCGGCACGTCGGGCACCGTGACGACGATCGCGGCGATGCACCTGCGTCTCGTGCGCTACGAGCGTCGCCGGGTCGACGGGCTGTGGATGAGCGAGGCCGAGGTCACCGGCGCGATCGAGGACCTCCTCGACACCCGCCTCGACCAGCGCGCCGACAACCCGTGCATCGGGCGCGACCGGGCCGACCTCGTGCTCGCCGGCTGCGCGATCCTGGAGGCGATCCGGCGGTCCTTCCCCGCCGAGCGCCTGCGCGTCGCCGATCGCGGCCTGCGCGAGGGATTGCTGATGAACCTGATGCGCGAGGACGGCGTCTGGCGGCGCGGGGGCTACCGGTGAGCGACCGGCGCGGCGGAACGGGCGCGACCGGGGGCGTCCGGGGCGACCTGAAGCAGCGGGTGAAGACGGGGCGCGGCCGCACCCTCTCGCAGAAGCGCTGGCTGGAGCGCCAGCTCAACGACCCCTACGTCGCCCGCGCCAAGCGCGAGGGGTACCGCTCGCGCGCGGCCTTCAAGCTCATCGAGATCGACGCGCGCTTCAAGCTGCTGAAGCCCGGCCAGCGCGTCGTCGACCTCGGCGCCGCGCCGGGCGGCTGGTCCCAGGTCGCCGCGAAGGTCGCGGGTGCCGCCGGCCGGATCGTCGGGATCGACCTGCTCGACATCGAGCCGATGCCGGGCGTCACCTTCATCACCCTCGACTTCCTCGATCCCGCGGCGCCCGCGCGCCTGACCGACCTCCTCGGCGGCCCGGCCGACCTCGTCCTGTCCGACATGGCCGCCAACGCCACGGGCCACAAGAAGACCGATCACCTGCGCATCATCGGGCTTGCCGAGACCGCGGCCGAGTTCGCCCGCGAGGTTCTGGCGCCCGGCGGCGCCTACCTCGCCAAGGTGCTCCAGGGCGGCACCGAGACCGCCCTGCTCGCCGACCTGAAGCGTGATTTTTCCGCCGTCCGCCACGTCAAGCCCAACGCGAGCCGCGCCGACTCGAGCGAACTCTACGTCCTGGCCACCGGCTATCGCGGGCAGCCGGCCCGGCCGGACGCGGACTGATCGCTCCGAGACGGCGTGCGATGCTCGTCGAATGGGCGCTCTACCTCGGCACGCCCGCGCCCGCCAACCTGCGCCGCCTCGGCTACCTGCGCGAGAGCGTATCGCTGCACGCGCGCTCGCGCCGCTGCCGTGCGGCCTGGGCGCCCCACCTCGCCGCCGCCCGCGCGGTGGTGCGCGCCTCCATCGCCGACCTGGAACGGCGGGAACGCGCGGTCATCCTCGGATCCGGCCTCCTCGACGACGTGCCGCTCGCCGACCTTGCGGCGACCTTCGCGCGGGTGGTGCTGGTCGATGCGGTTCACCCGTGGCCGGCGCGGCGCCAAGTCCGCCGCCACGCGAACGTCGGCCTCGCGACCGCCGACCTCGGAGGAACCGCGCGGTGGCTGCTCGGGCGAGGACCGATCGCGGCCGATCCGCTGGCCGAGTTCTGCGCGGGCGCGGACTACGTCCTGTCCGCCAACCTGCTGTCGCAGTTGCCGATCCTGCCGATCGACCGGTTCGAAGCGCGTGGGCTCGCCGTGCCGCCCGGCCTCGGCCGGAGCATCGTCGCGGGCCACCTCGCCGCCCTGGACCGGCTCACGGGGCGGGTCTGCCTCATCACGGACATCGAGGAGCGCGAGGAGGACCGCGCCGGCACCGTCACCGAGCGGCTCGACCTGATGCACGGGACGGTGCTGCCGGAGACCGTCCACGCCTGGGACTGGGCGTTGGCACCCTTCGGGGAGGCCGCCCGCGACCGGCGCCTGATCCACCGGGTTCGGGCCTATCCCGACTGGGCCGCGGCACGCCGCCGGTTCCGGCTCCGGCCATGAAGGCCGTCCCGGGCACCCGGGACGGCCGCTCCCGTCGATCCGGCGGACCGGACGGTCGGGCAGGCCTACTCGACGGGCGAGTCGCTGTCGGCCGTATTCTTGACCTCGGCCGTGCCCTCCGCGGCCTCGACGCCCTCGAAGCGCGGACGGCGGCGGCGGCGTGCCTTCGGCGCGGGCGCGTCCTCGCCGGCAGCCTGGGCCACGCCGGATGCCTCGGACGCCTCGGCGGAGGACGGAAGCCGGGGCGGCGCCGTCAGGAACGCGGGAAGTCCCGTCGGCTCCTCCAGGAGCGCGCGCGGTGCCTCGTCGCGTCGGCGATCCCGGCGGGCGGGCGCCTCAACCCTGGGCTGACCTTCGCTGCGAGGAGCCTCGCTGCGGGGCTGAGCCTCGGTGCGCGGCTCCGGCCGCACGTCCGGTCGCGGCTCGCGGCGCTGCGGCTCGGCCCGGCCGTTCTCGTAACGGCCCTCGCGGGGCGCCTCGCCGCGCGGCTGATCCGGACGGGCGTGTTCTTGACGGGCGTGTTCTTGGCGCGGCTGATCCTGGCGCGGCTGATCCTGGCGTCCGTACTCGGACCGCGTGCCCTCGCCCCGCGCGTCCTGCCGGTTGTAATCCGCGCGCACGGAGTCCTGACGGACCGCGTTCTGCCGGGCGTAGTCCGGCCGCTCGTAGTCCTGGCGTCCCTGGTCCGGCCGCTGGCCGCCGTCCGGTCGCCCCTGCTCCGGCCGCTGATTGTCGAATCGCGCCCCGTTGTCGACGCGGGGACGGTCGTTGCGCTGGAAGCGGTCCCGGCGCTCCTGGCGGTCGCCGCGGTTCTGAGCCTGCCGGTCCTGGTGGCCGCGGTCCTGCTGACGCCCGTCCTGATGGGCGGTGTCGCGCATCTCGTAGGGCTGCGGCTGCTGGCCCGGATCGCCGTACTCGCTGCCGTAGTTCGCGTAGCCCTGCCCGTTCGCCTCGCCACCCTGCTCGTCGTCGCCGTCCTCCATGTCGTCCTCGAACGAACGGGAGGCGTAGCCGGCGCCCGCCTGCGGCCGGCCCTGCTCCTGCGCGCCGGAGATGATCCGGAAGTAGTGCTCGCCGTGCTGGAAGTAGTTCTCGGCCGCCACCGGATCGCCGGCCGCCTGGGCATCGCGGGCGAGTTGGGCGTACTTGTCGGCGATGTGCTGGGCGGTACCGCGGATTTTGACGTCGGGGCCGTTGGATTCGTAGGAGCGGGTCAGGGGATTGGGACCCTTGGGCCGGTTGCGGCCGCGCATCCGTCGGTTCTGGTTTGGTCTCATCGGTCTCAGATGACCCTCGTTCGTGCGAAAGGCGCGTCTGGTCGTGGGGCGATGATGGAGCTGTGGTCCGGAGGAGTCCCGATGCGGAGCCCCGCCGACGCTCGCGGCCGGCTCATCCGCGCTCCGCCCGCCTCCCGATCCCTCGGGGCCTACGCCTGCGTCCAAGACGCCTGTCGATTGTCTGGTTCGAAGACCACCGAACCGCTGCTCGAACACGAGACTGCGTCTGATCGGTGGCGCGGCGCCCGGTCCGCACCTCGTAGGAGATGATCGGTACCGAAGCTACAGCCCCTCCTCTTAACGGATCGTTTGCGATCTGCAAGCCGTTGCTCGCGCCTCCGCGAAGCTCAAGCGGAATTTTCTCCACTTTTTCGCGATCGCGGCCGCTCGCTCACCCCCGGGACGGCGTTTCGACCTGCGAAGACCACCACCCGCGCGTGTCCCGCGAGGTCGCGGGCCACGTCGCGAAGTGCAAATCCTGCGGCTTTCCCGGCCGCGATCACGGCCTCGGTCTGATCGAAGCCGACTTCGAGGACGAGGGTGCCCGCTTCCGCCAGCCGAGACCGCGATACGCCATCGAGGATGCGGCGATAGGCATCGAGTCCGTCTCGTCCGCCGTCGAGGGCGGACGCGGGATCGTGATCGCGAACCTCCCGTTCGAGACCGGGCAGCGCCGCCGCGGCGATGTAGGGCGGATTCGACACCACGAGATCGAACCGCCCCGCGAGCGCATCGCACCAGTCGGCCGCGACGAAGGCGGCCCGCGTCCCGACGCCGTTCCGGACGGCGTTGGCGCGCGCCGTCCGGAGCGCCCCGACGGACCGGTCGAGACCGACCCCGGCAGCGTGCGGCAACTCGCTCAGCAGGGCGACCAGGATACAGCCCGAGCCGGTGCCGAGATCGAGGACCCGCATCCGCGCGGCGTGGTCGGGGATCGTCCGCAGGGCCGCCTCGACCACGGTCTCGGTGTCGGGCCGCGGCACCAGCGTCTCGGGCGACAGGCGGAACGGCAGGCCCCAGAACTCCCAGGCCCCGAGGATGCGCGCGACCGGCTCCCCCGAGAGACGCCGCCGCACCGCGTCGTTCAGGCCGGCCGCGCCCTCGGGCCCGATCGGCCGGTCGCCGTGGAGCGCGAGGTCGATCGCTCGCAGATCGAGCACGCCGAGGACGAGGAACCGCGCGTCGGTCGCCGCGATGCCCGGCGCGTCGAGCACCTCGGCGGTGAGCCGCAGCGCCCCGCGGCGCGACAGGGCGGGATCGAACGTCGTCCGCGCCCTCAAGTCCGGACCGCAGGGTAGCCCGGCGATCCGACGAACCTGAGGGCGCGGCCGTGCCTCGGCATCGTGTCCCGGCAACGCTTCCGAGGATTGGAATCGTGCTGCGCGGCGCCCTCTCCCGTGCGGGCGAGGGCTGGGGTGAGGGACGTGCGTTGTCCGGAACGCTCACGCCCCTCATCCTGTCCTTCTCCCCATCCAAGTCGGGCCTGCCCGACTTGGACACCTGAACGGCACACCTTGGGCAGGCCCGAGATGTGGTGGAGAAGGGACCCGCGCGCGATCGGCGGACGGCGCGAAACCCGGTGCATCGGCTCGGGTCCGGGGCTCGTCGATCCGGCCGACGGGGCCGGCACGACGGCGGGCGGGACAACCGCCGCGGCACGCCCTCGCCAACTCACGCCATCCCCTCGGCGGCCAGCAGCTCGGCCTGGTGCTCGGTGACGAGGGCGTCGACCAACTCGTCCAGCGCGCTGCCGGCCAGCATCTCCTCCAGCTTGTACAGGGTCAGGTTGATGCGGTGATCGGTGACGCGCCCTTGCGGGAAGTTGTAGGTGCGGATGCGTTCCGAGCGGTCGCCGGTGCCGACCTGCGACTTGCGGTCGGCGGCGCGCACCGCGTCCTTGGCGGTGCGCTCGGCGTCGTAGAGCTTGGCCCGCAGCAGCGACATGGCGCGCGCGCGGTTCTTGTGCTGCGAGCGTTCCTCCTGGACGAAGATGACGATCCCGGACGGCAGGTGGGTGATGCGGATCGCCGATTCCGTCTTGTTGACGTGCTGGCCGCCCGCGCCCTGCGAGCGCATCGTGTCGATCTTCAGGTCGGCGTCGTTGATGACGATGTCGACCTCCTCCGCCTCCGGCAGCACGGCGACGGTGGCGGCCGAGGTGTGGATGCGCCCTTGCGTCTCGGTGTCGGGCACGCGCTGCACCCGGTGCGCCCCGCTCTCGAACTTGAGGCGGGCGAAGACGCCCCGGCCCTTCACCTCGGCGACGACCTCGCGGTAGCCGCCGACGGTGCCCTCGCTCTCGGAGATGACCTCGACCTTCCAGCCCTTCGATTCGGCATAGCGTCCGTACATCCGGAACAGGTCGCCGGCAAACAGCGCCGCCTCGTCGCCGCCGGTGCCGGCGCGGACTTCGAGGATCGCGCTCTTCTCGTCGGCCGCGTCCTTGGGCAGCAGCATGAGCTGCAGGTCGCGGTGCGCCCTGACGAGGGCGGCTTCCGCCGCGGGCTTCTCCTCGGCGGCCAGCGCGCGCATCTCGGCATCGCTCCCCGGCTCGTCGATGAGCGCCTCGACCTCGGCGAGGTTGGCAGCGGCCGCACGGTAGGCGCGGATGCCCGCGACCACCGGGTCGAGGTCGGACAGTTCGCGGGAGAGCTGCACGATGCTCTCGGAGGTCCCGTCGCCCGCGGCGAGCGTGCCGGTGACGATGTCGTGCCGCACGAGGATGGCGTCGAGGCGGTCGGGGGGAAAGGGAATCATCGACCGGGGTCTACCCTGACACGCTGACGGAAACGAGGCTTCGGATCGATCGGGCGGGACCGGTCAGACCGGCACGCCCTGCGCCCGGGCGAAGGCCGCGAGCGCCGGGCGCAGGCTGGCGCCGTCCGAGGCCCGCGCCATCTCGGCATCGATCAGGTCCGAGACGGCGCGGGCGTCGAGGCCGAGCACCATCGCCTTGACCGGGCCGATGGCGGTCGGCGACATCGAGAGGTCGCGGAACCCCAAGCCGATCAGCGCCATCGCCTCGAGCGGCCGTCCGCCGATCTCGCCGCAGACGGTCACCGGGCAACCGGCGGCGTCCGCCCGCTCGGCGATGAGCCGGAAGGCGCGGATCGCGGCGGCGCAGAGCGGATCGAAGCGGTCGGCGACGCGGCGGTTCTCGCGGTCGACCGCGAACAGGAACTGCATCAGGTCGTTCGAGCCGACGGACAGGAAGTCGGCGGCCCGCGCGATCTCGTCGATCTGGAACAGGAGCGAGGGCACCTCGACCATCGCGCCCAGCCGGCACTCGCTCGGGAGGCGGTGGCCGTGGCGGCGCAGGTGCGCCTTCTCGCGCTCGACGATCGCCTTGGCGCGGACGAATTCGTCGACGGTGGCCACCATCGGGAACATGATCTTGAGGGGGCGCCCGCCCGCCGCCTTCAGGAGCGCGCGGAGCTGCACCCGCAGCAGGGCCGGCCGGTCGAGGCCGATGCGGATCGCCCGCCAGCCCAGCGCCGGGTTCTCCTCCTCGAGCTTCGGCATGTAGGGCAGGATCTTGTCGCCGCCGATGTCGAGCGTCCGGATGGTCACCGGCCGGTCGCCCGTCGCGGAGAAGACCGCCTCGTAGAGCGTCTGCTGCTCGGCGGCCGACGGCATGCGCTGGGCGACCATGAACTGCAGTTCGGTGCGGAACAGGCCGATGCCCTCCGCCCCCGTCTCGGCGAGGTGCGTCAGGTCGACCAGCAGGCCGGCGTTGAGGTGCAGGCCGATGCGGACGCCGTCGCGGGTGACCGCCGGCACGTCGCGCAGCGCCCGGTACTGCTCCTGGCGCTTGGCGCGCACCCGCACCATCTCGGCGTAGGCCCCCTCGATCTCGGGGCCGGGCCGGACCTGGACCTCCCCGGAGACGCCGTCGACGATGATCGCGTCGCCGGAATCGCACAGGGCCGTGGCGTTCTCGACCTCGCCCACCGCCGGGATGCCGAGGGCGCGGGCGACGATCGCGATGTGGCTCGTCGGTCCCCCCTCCTCCAGCACGACGCCGCGCAGCCGCGTGTGGTCGTAGTCGAGCAGCGCCGCCGGCCCCATCGAGCGGGCGACGAGGATGGCGTTCTCCGGGAGGAACGCGCCCGCGCCCGCGCCCTCCTGGCCGGTCAGGCGCCGCAGCAGGCGGTTGGCGAGGTCGTCGAGGTCGTGCAGGCGGTCGCGCAGGTACGGGTCGCTCTGGCGCATCATCCGGGCGCGGTTGTCGGACTGCACCCGCTCCACCGCGGCCTCCGCGGTCAGGCCGGAGATCACGGCCTCGCGCATCCGGCGCAGCCAGCCCTTGTCGTGGGCGAACATCCGCACGGTCTCCAGCACCTCGCGCGATTCGCCGGTGCCGAGCTTGTCGCCGCGCTCGACCAGGGCGTCGATTGCCGAGCGCACCGCCTCGATCGCCGTCTCCAGCCGCGCGACCTCGGCCTCGACGTTCTCGGCGATCAGGGTCTTCACGACGATGCGCGGCTCGTGCAGCACCACGTGGCCGAGGCCGATGCCCTCGGCGAGCGCCACGCCGCGGGCGCAGACCGGGCGCCGCGCCGCGGTGCCGGCATCCGGCGTGAGCCCCTGCAACTCGCCGGACGCGATCATCTCCGAGAGCACCATCGCGGTGGTCTGGAGCGCCTCGATCTCCTCGTCGGAATAGACCCGGTAGGTCTTGTTCTGGACGGTGAGCACGCCCAGCGTGTTGCCGGCCCGGAGCAGCGGTACGCCGAGGAAGGCGTGGTAGGCCTCCTCCCCGGTCTCGGGCCGGTAGGAGAAGGCCGGATGGGTCTGGGCGTCGGAGAGCGAGAGCGGCTCGGCCGTCTGCGCGATCAGGCCGACGAGGCCCTCGTCGGCGCGCATCCGGGTGAGGTGCACCGCCTCGCGGTTGAGGCCTTCGGTGGCGAAGAGTTCCAGGGTGTTGTCGTCGCGCAGGACGTAGACCGAGCAGACCTCGGCGATGACGTTGGCCGCGATGACCACGACGATGCGGTCGAGGCGCGCCTGGGGGCTGACCGGCTCCGCCATCGCTTCGCGGAGGCGGCGCAGCAGCAGGCGCGGGCCACCGGGCGCAGCGGGCATGGTCTCGTCAATCCACCGTCGGCCCGGCGTCGAACCCCGACGCCGCGCAACCTCAGAGACAGGCGGCCCGTCGTGCAGCCCGCCGCCGAACCTCAGGTTCGGACCTGCAAGCGTCAGACCCGATCGAGGCCGTATAGCGAGTGGAGCGTGCGGACGGCAAGCTCCGTATAGGCCGCGTCGATGAGGACCGAGAACTTGATCTCGGAGGTGGTGATCGCCCGGATGTTGATGCCCTTGTCGGCCAGCGCCCGGAACGCCTTGGCGGCCACGCCCGCGTGGCTGCGCATGCCGACGCCGATCGCCGACACCTTCACCACGTCGGTGGCGCCCTCGATCTGGGCGTAGCCGATGGTCTCGCGTGCCCGGTCGAGGACGGTGCGGGCGCGGTCGTAGTCGGCGGCCGGCACGGTGAAGGTCATGTCGGTGGTCGACTGGTCGCCCGACACCGTCTGGATGATCATGTCGACGTTGATGTTGGCGTCCGCCAGCGGCCCGAAGATCGCGGCGGCGACGCCGGGGCTGTCCTTGACGCGCCGCAGCGTGATCTGCGCCTCGTCCCGGGCGAAGGCGATCCCGGTGATGATCTGCTGTTCCACGTCGGAATCCTCGTCGCAGATGAGGGTGCCGGGACGCGCGGCGTCCGGCGGATCGAAGGAGGAGCGCACGGTGGTCGGCACCCGGTGCACCATGGCGAGCTCCACCGAGCGGACCTGGAGCACCTTGGCGCCGAGCGAGGCCATCTCCAGCATCTCCTCGAAGGTGACGCGCTCCATGCGCCGGGCCTTGGGCACGACGCGCGGATCGGTGGTGTAGACGCCGTCCACGTCCGTGTAGATGTCGCAGCGCTCGGCGCCGATCGCGGCGGCGACCGCCACCGCGCTGGTGTCCGAGCCGCCCCGCCCGAGAGTGGTGATGCGCCCGGTCTCGTCATGGATGCCCTGGAAGCCTGCGATCACCGCCACCTCGCCGCGCCGGAATCCCGCGTCGAGGCGGGCGCCGTCGATGTCCTCGATCCGGGCCGAGCCGTGCGCGTCGGAGGTCAGGATCGGCACCTGCCAGCCCTGCCAGGAGCGCGCCGGAATGCCGACCCGGCGCAGCGCGACGGCCAGCAGCCCCGACGTGACCTGCTCGCCCGAGGCCACGACGGCATCGTACTCGGCCGCGTCGTACCCGCCGTCCGCCTCGCGGACCCAGCCGACGAGCTCGTTGGTCTTGCCCGACATCGCCGAGACCACGACCGCGACCTCGTAGCCGGCGGACACCTCGCGGGCGACGTGGGCGGCCACGTTGCGGATGCGCTCGATGGTGGCGACCGAGGTGCCGCCGAACTTCATCACCAGACGGGGCATGCGGCGTCCGCGCTTCTCTTCGGTCTCGAACCTGTCCGGGGGCGGAGCGCGGGGGCGAGGCGCGTCGATCGATCCCGCGCGATCGCTGTACCGCACCGGCGTCCGGCGGGTACAAGCGGGGCGGAAGGCTGTCAACACGCCGCCGCGCCCCCGCCGGAGCCGGCGGCACGGCCGACGAGGACCGGGGATGAGCACCGACGAAACGCCCGCCGCGACGCGCACCGGCTCCGTCGACCGCGGCGAGGTCGCGCGCTTCGACGCGCTCGCGGCGACGTGGTGGGACGCGCGCGGACCGATGCGGGTGCTGCACCGCTTCAACCCGGTGCGGCTGGCCTACATCCGCGACACGGTCTGCCGGCATCACGGGCGCAACGCCGAGATGCCGTTCGCGCTCGAAGGCCTCAGCGTCGTCGATGTCGGCTGCGGCGGCGGCGTGCTGTCCGAGCCTCTGGCCCGGCTCGGTGCCGCCGTCACCGGCCTCGACCCGGCGACGCAGAACATCGCGGTCGCCAAGCGCCACGCGGAGGCCGAGGGCGTCGCGGTCGACTATCGCGCCGAGACGATCGAGAGCGTTGTCGCCTCCGGCGAGACGTTCGACGTGGTGCTGATCATGGAGGTGATCGAGCACGTGAGCGACATGACGGCCTTCGTGGCGACCGCGGCGTCGGCGGTGAAGCCCGGCGGGCTGCTGTTTGCCGCGACCCTCAACCGGACGATGCGCTCCTTCGCGCTCGCCATCGTCGGCGCCGAGTACGTGCTGGGCTGGTTGCCCAAGGGTACGCACGATTGGGAGAAGTTCGTGACGCCGGCCGAGCTGTCCGCGGCGCTGCGCGCAGGAGGGCTTGCCGTCACCGACACGCGGGGCGTCGTCTACAATCCGCTGACCGACGGCTGGCGGCTGAGCCGGGACACCGCCGTGAACTACATGGTTGCGGCCGCGCGATGATTGCGGCCCCGCGCCCGGGCTGAACCGCGCCGCCCTCCCCGGTTGATTTGGCAGCAGGAGGAGAGCCGGATGCTCGAGAAGATCCCCGCACTCGTGGGCCAAGCCCTGTCCGGTCTCAGGGCCGGGCCGGAGAAGACCGCCTATCATGCCGACTTCACTGACGTTCCGGAGAGGGTCGCGCTGACGAGCCCGGCCTTCGCCGAAGGTGCGCCGATGCCGGCCCGCTTCACCGAGGACGGTGAGGGGACCTCGCCGCCGCTGGCCTGGAGCGGATTGCCGGAGGGCACCGTTCGCGTCGCGATCCTCGCGGAGGACGCCGACAGCCCGACGCCGCAGCCCCTCGTCCACCTGATCGCCTGGAACCTCGCTGCGACCTTGGACCAGATCCCCGAGGGTGCGCTCACCCGCTCCGGCGTGGCGGACTTCCGGCGCGATGTCGGCAAGAACAGCTTCCTGAAGGACGGCTGGCTCCCGCCCGACCCGCCGACCGGGCACGGCGCGCACCGCTACCTGTTCCAGGTCTACGCCCTGGACCGCGCGCTGGACCTGCCAGCGCGCCCGGGACGCGGCGCGGTGATCGACGCGATGAAGGGCCACGTGCTCGGCAAGGGGTGCCTGACGGGCACCTACGAGCGCGCCTGACGCCCTGCTATCGGTGGTCCGGGCGCGATCGAGCCGCCCGGATACGCCCGAACCGGAGGCCTGTCATGAAAGCCCTGCTCTGCACCCGGCTCGGAGGCCCGGAAGACCTCTCCGTCGCGACGCTGCCCGATCCCGTCGCCGGCCCGGGCGAGGCGGTGGTGCGCATCCGCGTTGCCGCGCTCAACTTCTTCGACACGCTGATCATCGCCGGCCGCTACCAGGTGAGGCCGGACCTGCCGTTCTCGCCCGGCGGCGAGGCCTGCGGCGTGGTCGAGGCCGTCGGGCCCGGCACCGAGGGCCTGCGCGTCGGGGAGCGGGTGATCGTCCACGCCCCGTACGGGACCTGCCGCGAGCGGGTCGCGGTTCCCGCGCGCCGGCTGACGCCGGTTCCGGACGCGGTGAGCGACGAGCAGGCCGCCGGCCTCACCATCACCTACGGCACGTCGCTTCACGCCCTGCGCAACCGGGCGAACATTCGCGCGGGCGAGTGGCTCGCGGTGCTCGGTGCCTCCGGCGGCGTAGGCTTGGCGGCGGTGGAACTCGGCGCGCTGCTGGGCGCGCGGGTGATCGCCTGCGCCTCGTCGGAGGAGAAGCTCGCGGTGGCCCGCGACCACGGCGCCGAGGCGAGCGTGGTCTACGATCCGAAGACCCTTCGCGACGACCTGAAGCGGATGACCGGCGGGGCCGGGATCGACGTGGTCTACGACGCGGTCGGCGGCGACTTCTCGGAGCCGGCGTTCCGCGCGCTCGGCTGGCGCGGGCGCTTCCTCGTCGTCGGCTTCGCGGCGGGCGACATCCCGCGGCTTCCCCTCAACATCATGCTCCTGAAGGAGCTCGACGTATCCGGCGTGCACTGGGGCGTCTTCACCGAGCGCGAGCCGGAGGCGCATCGGGCCAACCAGCGCCAGTTGCTCGACTGGGTGGCCGAGGGACGGCTGACGGCGCGGGTGCACGGCACCTACCCGCTCGCTGATTACGCCGCGGCTTTGGGCCTGCTCAGCCGCCGCGCGGCGGTCGGCAAGGTGCTGCTGCGGCTGTGACGTCTTCTCCTCAGAGCAGCCCCTGCGCCTTGGCGAGCATCACGAGGTCGCCCTGCGGCCGCGCGCCGATGTGCTGGATCACCTCCGCCGCCGCGAGCGCGCCGAGCCGGGCGCTCGCGACATGGTCGAGGCCGCGGGCGTGGCCCGCGAGGAAGCCCGCGGCGAACAGGTCGCCCGCGCCGGTGGTATCGACCACGGCGCCGACCGGCGAGGCCGCGACGGATCGGATCTCGCCGCCCTTCACGACCATCGCGCCGTCCGCCGAGCGGGTGACGAGGCCGAGCAGGTGCAGGCCGCGTCCGTCGCGCTCGTCGCGGAGCGCCTTGATGGCCTGCTCCGGATCGTCGGTCTGATAAAGGCTCTGCAACTCGCCGATGTTGGCGAACAGGATGTCGATACTGCCCTCGCGGATCAGCGCGAGGAACTCGTCGCGGTAGCGCCCGACGCAGAACGCGTCCGACAGGGTCAGCGCCACCGCGTGGCCGGCGCCGTGGGCGATCGTCACGGCCTTGCGGAACGCGTCCTTGGCGGCCGGCGGGTCCCACAGGTAGCCTTCGAGGTAGACCACGCGGGCGGAGGCGACGAGGTTCGTATCGAGGTCGGCCGGCGAAAGGCCCTGGCAGGCGCCGAGATAGGTGTTCATCGTCCGCTCGCCGTCCGGCGTGACGAGGACGAAGCAGCGGGCGGTCGCCGGCCCCTCGGTCGCGGCCGGGACGTCGAACCGCACGCCCGTCGCCTTCAGGTCGTGGCGGAACAGGCCGCCGAGTTCGTCGTCGCGGACCTTGCCGACGAAGCCGGTCTTTGCGCCGAGCAGGGCCGCGCCGACGACGGTGTTGGCGCCCGAGCCGCCCGAGACGATCGTCGCCGGCCCCATCGCCGCGAACAGCGCCTCGGCGCGGGCCTCGTCGATCAGCGCCATCGCGCCCTTCGGCACCCCCTGCCCCGCGAGGAACGCCTCGTCGGTGCGCGCGATGACGTCGACGATGGCGTTGCCGAGTACGAGGAGATCGAGGGAGTCGGTCATGCGAGGGTCCTGTCCGGGCCTGATCGGGCTCTCGCACCGCACTCCGGCAGGGTCAAGGCAGTCAGGCGTCGTCGAACATGTCGGCCAGGGGAACGTCGAGGCCGGGCGGATCGAGCCGGAGCGCTCCGTCGGACACGATCCGCGTCTCGATCAGATCCGGCCCGCGCCGATGGTGGACGACGAGGCGCTTGACCGGATCGACGATCAGGTAGTGCATCACGCTGGAGACGCGGAAGTAGCCCGTGAGCTTGTTGCCGCTGTCGATCGCCTTGGTGCTCGGGGATAGCACCTCGACGACGACGATCGGATTCGCGATCTCCACGGTGTCGGGTGACACGCGGGAGCCGCAATACACCAGGGCATCGGGCTCGAACGCCGTGGTCCGATCGACGCGGACGGTCATCCCGTCAGGCATCATTCGACACGGCAACCGGCCATTGCGGATCGCCGTGCGCAAAGCCGTCTGAGCTGCAAATTTGATATCCGCATGCCGCGCCCGTTCGGGCGACATCGCGAAGACTTCACCGTCGAGCAGCTCGTAGCGGCCGGGCCGGTCCTCGGCCCAGGCCAGAAACTCGTCGACGGTCATGCGCGGCTTGGACTGGACGCTCATGCCGGACGCCTAGCACGCCGCCTGGGTGCCGCGAAGATGCCATGCTACTGGGTAGTGTCTCAGTTTGAATTTATGGCCGTCCGTCCGGCTCGATAGGCCCGTCGCGACGCCCATAGTCCCCCGAACAAAGCGACCGTCCCGGACAGCGGGAACGTCGCGAGCGTGAACAGCAACCCGAAGCCAAGCGGATCGGCCCACGGGCGAAACAGTAGGACCCAAAGTACCATCTGCGCGAGGAACAGCGCAGCGGCGGCGGCGGTGAAGGCTGCGGCAGTGATGATGCCCCTAAGTACCGTCATGCCACGCTTCTCTTGTAAGGTCCCCGCTTCCCCGGCGCGGGCGCGTCAGCATCCACCAGGGCTGCGATGTCGTCCATACTTGCTACTGCAGCGACTTGACCTCGCACTGCGCGTAGTCTGCGCTGGCCTTCACGT
>NZ_CAXTBY010000018.1:36181-50017 GCF_964242245.1 uncultured Methylobacterium sp.
TGCTACTGCAGCGACTTGACCTCGCACTGCGCGTAGTCTGCGCTGGCCTTCACGTAGGCATTGAGCTTCTGCAGGTAGCCTTCGGCCAGAGGCCGGAAGGCCTGGAGCTGAAGGTTGTAGGCCTTGATCGCGTCGTTGTAGCTGTAGGCCTCCCAGCCTGGGCAGCCGCCCTTGGCGTCGAGGCAGGCGGGCTTCTGCGGCAGCGCCGGCTTCTGCGGCCTCAGTGCGGCCGGCGGTGCCTCCGGAAGCGGGCAGGCCGCGAGCGCCGCGACCGGGCTCAGGACGATCGCGAGGGCGACCGAAGATCGGCGCAGACGGCGCAGACCGCGCATGGGGCAGGATCCTCCTCGGCCCGCCGACGGGCCGCGGCAGGTTCTGGGCCAGGGCCGGGGCCGGAACAAGGCGGCTACTCGGCGGGTGCGACGCGCCGCGGGCGATCCGGCCGGACCGCCTCCGCCCTGCGGGTGCCGGCCTGCCCGCGAACCAGGTTGACCACCGGCAGCAGCAGCCCGACCGCGAGCACCCACCAGGCCGGGCGGATCACGTCGGAGAAGTCGAGGTTGGCGCCGAGCACGAGGTCGGCGGGGATGCCGCTCTTGAAGCCGTACCACGCCGCCTCGAGGCCCGCCGTGAGCAGGCCGGACCCGACCGCGAGCAGCAGCAGCGACCACGGCCGCATCGGCAAACGGACACGTTGCATCAGGCGCCAGCCCATCAGCAGGACGAAGAGGCCGGTCCAGAACACCGGGTCGGACACGTCGATCTTCGATTGCAGGAAATAGTGCAGCAGCCCGAGGATGCCGATCGCGTAGACCAGCTTGTGCAGGTGGTTCCAGCCCTGCCCCATCCGCCGGATCGCGGCATCGGTCGAGGTCAGCCCCAGCGCGACCAGGCCGAGCAGCGCGACGAAGCCGATCGTCAGGTAGAACCGCAGCGCGATCTCCGACACGACCTTGGCGAGGTCGAGGTTCTGATCGACCACGTAGAGCGCGAGGTGGGCGAGCGCGTAGGCCGCCGCGGTCACGCCGAGCATCCGGCGCAGGACGATCAGCTTGGGCCAGTTCGCCACGCGCCGGAGCGGCGTGACCGCGAGCGAGGCCAGGAGGAAGCGGATCGTCCACTCGCCGGTGCCGTGGATCAGCGCCGTGATCGGCTTCGGGCCGAGCGCGTTCAGGGCGTAGGCCGCAGCGAGGTAGACGGCCGGCGCCACGACGAGGACGAAGGCGGCGAGCTTCAGGCGCGAGGGGCGCCCGGCGCGGTCGAGCCAGGGGAGCGGCAGGGATTGGATCATGGATGGGCTTCGCATCGGATGTCGGGTTCGGATCGCCGCTCGGCGCGGCCTGATCGTGGCGGGGCGTCCGCCGGGACCGGGGCCTCCACCTCGTATTCGCCGTGGTCCGGTTCCGGTTACGCGACCGCCAGATTCCGAAAGGCGCAGGAACGGTTGACCGGGCGCGGCCCGCACCGAGATAGCGCGGACCCGCACGACGCAGGAGTCCCACCGATGCAGTATCGCACGCTCGGCCGTTCCGGCCTGAAGGTCTCGCCGATCTGCCTCGGCACGATGATGTTCGGGGATGCCACCGATGAGGCCGATGCCAGTCGCATCATCGCGAGCGCCCGGGAGGCGGGCGTGAACTTCATCGACACCGCCGACGTGTACAATGCCGGCCGTTCGGAGGAGATCACCGGCCGGGCGATCGCGGCCGACCGGCATGCCTGGGTGCTCGCCACCAAGGTCGCGAACCCGATGGGCCACGGCCCGAACGACCGCGGCCTGTCGCGGGTCCGCGTGCTGCGCGCGGCCGAGGAGAGCCTGCGCCGCCTCGGCACGGAGTTCATCGACGTCTACTATCTCCACAGGGAGGACCACGCGACGCCGCTCTGCGAGACGGTTCGCGCGATGGAGACCCTCGTCCGCCAGGGCAAGATCCGCCACTTCGGCGTCTCGAACCACCGCGCGTGGCGCATCGCCGAGATCTGCCGGCTGTGCGACGAGGCCGGCATCGACCGGCCGGTGGTGAGCCAGCCCTACTACAACGCCCTCAACCGCATGCCCGAGACCGAGCACCTGCCGGCCTGCGACCATTTCGGCCTCGGCGTGGTGCCCTACTCGCCGCTGGCCCGCGGCGTGCTGACGGGCAAGTACGATCCCGACGCCCCGCCGCAGGCCGACACCCGCGCCGGGCGCCAGGACGCGCGGATGATGCAGACCGAGTGGCGCCCGGAATCCCTGCGCATCGCCCGCACCCTGAAGGCCCATGCGGAGGGGCGCGGGCTGACCGCCGGGCAGTTCGCCTTCGCCTGGGTGCTGAACAACCGCGCCGTCACGGCGGTCATCGCCGGGCCGCGCACGCGGGCGCAGTGGGACGACTACCTTGGCGGCCTCGGCTACGCCTTCACCGACGCGGACGAGGCGCTCGTCGACGGCCTCGTCGCCACCGGCCATCCCTCGACGCCCGGCTACAACGACCCTGCCTACCCGATCGAGGGACGCGTGCCGCGCAGCGGCGGAGGCGCATAAAGCGCGCGGGGCGTCCGGGATTGGCGCAGGACGGCACGGTGCCCTCCGGGGCCGCTTAAAGGTCGATTCACGCACGCGCCTCTAGCGTCACGGTCGATCCCGCGTTCGCGTCCTTCGAAGTGCCATGCCCCCATCCGTCGAGGTCGCGCCGGACCTGTCCGGGCTGATCGAACTGTCCCGCATCGCCCATCTCGACCTGAAGCCCGTGATACTGCGGGTGCAGACCGACCTGTTCGTGCAGGCGGCCAACCGCGACCGGGCGCAACTGGAATCCTTCGCCGCGCTCGCGGGCGGCCTCATCCCGATCGTCGACGAGAGCACCGCGATCATCGTCGCGGAGAAGCTCGGTCCGTTCGCGGACACCCCCGTGTCGGTCCTGGCCAAGCTTGCCGCCCGCGGCGGGCGCGTGCGCGACATCGTTGTGCGCTCGGCGCGTGCCCTGACGCCCGGTCTGATCGAGGCGGCGCTGGCTGACGGCACCGACATCGGCGCGGCGATCGCCGCCCGGCCGGGCCTCGACCGCGCCACCGTCGCCGAGCTGTCGCGGCGCGCCGATCCCGCGATCGACCGCGTGCTCGCGGGCAACACCGGCCTCGTCCTGCGCGGAGAGAGCGTCGGCCACCTCGTCGGCCGGGCCCGCGCCGACCCGGACCTCGCGCGGCTGCTGCTGGCGCGCCCGGACCTCTCGGCCGGCGAGCTGGCGCCGCTCTACCTGCATGCCGACCCGACCCGCCGCGAGGCGATCCGCGAGACGGTCGCCGCGACCGCGGCCCTGCGGCCCTGCCCGCCGCCGCCGCGCGACCTCGGCGGCATCCTGATCGGGCTGTCGGCCGCCCGCGACGTGCCGGGCTTCATCCACGCGCTCGCCGACGGCCTGGGGCTCCCGGAGAGCTTCCTGCGCGCTGCCCCCGATGCCGGGACGCGCTACGACCTGCTCACCCTCGGGCTGCGGGCCGCCGACCTGCGCGAGGAGGAGGCCGTCTACGTCTTCCTGACGCTGGACGAGGCGGTCTCGCGCTCGGCCGAGCGGGTGTTCGACCTCGTGCGCCTGTTCCGCACCACGGAGCGCGCCGCCGCCCGCGACCTGCTCTCGGCCATCCTCGACCGTCCCTTGCGCGAGCGCGCCGCGAGCGCCGAGGCCCACCGGCCCCACCACGCGCCGGACGGCGCCAAGGTGCGCCAGACCGCGGTGGAGCGGCCGCCCGTCCGACCGGCGCTGCCCGGCCGCGCCCGAAAAACCTCCTGACGGGTCCTCAGCCCCGCACGACGGCGCGCAGCAGGTAGACCATCGCGGTGAAGGCGAGCAGGCTGCAGGCGTAGAAGCCGACGAACCAGATCAGGCGCCGGCCCTTCCGGACGGCCTTCTCGCCGACGGCCCCCTCGCCGCCGGCGTCGGGGGGCCGCGCGCCGGTCAATGTCCGTAGCCCCCGGCCCCGATGTCCTCGGCGACCTTACCCCGAAACACCCAGTAGGCGTAGGCCGTGTAGGCCAGGGTCGCCGGCATCACCACCGCGTAGCCGACCAGGGCGAACTGGAGCGCGCTGACGGCGTTCGCCGCCTGCCAGATCGTCATCGCGGGCGGCACGATGAACGGGAACAGGCTGATCGTCAGGCCGAGGAAGCCGAGCAGGAACAGGGTGATCGCCAGGAGGAACGGCGCCACGTCGCGGCCGGCGTCCAGCGACCGCAGAAGGCGCAGGCACACCAGCGCGGTCACCACCGGCACCGGCGCGACGTAGAGGATGTTCGGGAACGACAGCCAGCGGTCCTGGATCGACAGGCCGAGGAACGGCACCCACAGGCTGACGATCGCCATCGAGAGGATGGTGCCGGCGAGGAACTGCTTGCTCTTGCGCCGCGCCCAATCCTCCAGCTCGCCCGAGGTCTTCATCACGCACCACGTGGCGCCGAGCAGGCCGTAGCCGCAGACGAGGCCGATCCCGGTCATCACGCTGAAGGGGGTGAGCCAGTCGAAGGTCCCGCCGGCGAACCCGCGGCCCTCGACCTTGAAGCCCTGCACGAAGGCGCCGAGGACGAGGCCCTGCGCGAAGGTCGCGGCCAGCGAGCCGTAGTGGAAGGCGTAGTCCCAGACCGGTTGCGACCGGTCGGCCTTGAACCGGAACTCGAAGGCGACGCCGCGGAAGATCAGCGCGATCAGCATCAGGATCAGCGGCAGGTAGAGGGCGGGAAGCAGGATCGCGTAGGCGACGGAGAACACCGCGAACAGCCCGCCGCCGCCGAGCACCAGCCACGTCTCGTTCCCGTCCCAGATCGGGGCGACCGAGAGCATCATCCGGTCCCGCCAGTTGCCGCGGCGCGCGGCGGTGAACAGGATGCCGACCCCGAGATCGAACCCGTCGATCACGACGTACATCGCGACCGCGAGGCCCAGGAGCCCCGCCCAGACCAGGGGCAGCCAGAACGCGGCGCCTTCGTACGCCATGCCGAACCCGAACATCGCCGAACGCCTTCATCGCACCGCCCGACCCGTGCGGGCCCATGACGGAGCTAGAACACGCCCGCGCGCCAGGGCCAAGCCCGGCAACCGGGACCGCTGCCGGCCGTCAGTGCGGCTCGGCGCCGCGCCAGGGTGCTCTGCGATCGGTCTCGGCGAGGGTGTCGCGGGAGGCCGAGGCACCCGCGCGCCGCCGGAGTTCCGCCGCCGCAGTGCCGACGAGGTGCTGGCGGGCATCCGCCGACATCGCGCTCCAGGCGGCCGAGAGGCCGCGCGCGGCGTCCGCCGGGCCGTTCGGCATCGCGGGCAGGCTCCCCACCGCGGCCGGCACCGCGTTCTCCGCCGCCGCGGCGAGCTCGGCGATGCCGCCGCGCGCGCCCGTGGGCGAGCCGGGCCCGCCGCGCATCGATGCGAGGTAGGACAGGGTGCCGATCACCAGCGCCGCGCGCAGCAGGAACGACATGAGGGGAGCTTCCGGAGCTGCCGTGAGACGGGGGCCGCAGGATCGCGCGGATTTCCTGAAGCCGTCGTCACCCGAGCCCGGAAATCCGTCGCGATGGTGAACGGCCGGGGCCGGTTACGATGCGGAAAGCATCCTGGTCATCGCCGGGCCACCCGCAACACTCATTTAAGCCGCCTCTGCGACGGTCCGTCCCTAGTCGTTCGAAGTCGAACCGGGGGGCGCGAAGGCCACGAGGTCCTTGTGCGCTGCGTGTATCAGTTTTGCGTATCCGACATGTCATGCCCGCGCTCCTCGACGCCCGCCTCGCGAGCTTCGTGCACGAATCCGCGATCGACGACGCCAACCTGCGGTTTCGGCACGAGCGGTTCCTCGTCTCGCGGCTCGCGACCGGCGGGTTGATGATGGCGGGGCTCCCCCCCTACCTGCTCTGGCGGGGCGTACCCTCCGGCATCGAGGTGCTCGCGGTCGCGAGCCTGTTCCTGCCGGTGCTGGCCGCCGTGATCCTGTCGCGCACCGGCTCGCTGTGGATTGCCCATGCCCTGTCATCGGCGGGACTGACCGGGCTGGTCGTCTGCCTCGCGGGCCTCACCGGCGGCGTGCATTCGGCCGCAACCGTCTGGCTCGTCGCGATCCCCCTCGAGGCGGTGGTGTCCGGCTCGAAGCGGGCGACGGTCGCCGCCGCGCTGCTCGCCGCCGCCGGCGCGCTGGCCGTCGCGCTGACCGGATCGTGGAGCGTCCCGGCTCCGCCGATGGGGCTCTCGGCCTCGGTCGCCATGCCGGTCTTCGCGATCACCGCCATCGGCCACGTCGCCGCGCAGGTGCTGGAGCAGATGCGCAACGAGGGTCAGTGGCACAAGCGGCTGCGCGACAACGAGGCCCGGGACCGGATGCTGCTCTCGGCCATCGACGACCTCGTCACGTGGCACGACGCCAACGGCCGGGTGGTCGAGGCCTCCGCCTCCGCGGAGAGGCTCGTGGGCACCGACGCGCTGCGCCTGCGCGGCCACGGCCTGCTCGAACGCATCCACGTGGCCGATCGCCCGGCTTTCCTGCAGGCGATCAGCGACGTCGCGGCCCGCGGTCGGCAGGCGACGATCCAACTGCGCCTCCACGTCGATCCCGCCGCGCGGCAGCGGGACGGGGCGCGGCTGATCCACGCCGAGATGCGTGCGCACCGGATCGAGCGCGGCCCGTCCTCGGCCGCAGGCGTGGTGGCGGTGACCCGCGACGTGACCGAGCACCGCCGCCACGCGGAGGAACTGGAGCGCGCCCGCGCGGAGGCCGAGCGGGCCGACGAGGTGAAGAGCCGCTTCCTCGCCAACGTCACCCACGAACTGCGCACGCCGCTCAACGCCATCATCGGCTTCTCCGAGGTGCTCGCGGGCGAGGGTGCGATGGTCCTGCCGCCGGAGCGCGCCCGCGAGTATGCCGGCATCATCGGCGCCTCGGGTCAGCACCTGCTCGGCGTGGTCAACACGCTCCTCGACATGAGCCGGATTCAGAGCGGGAACTTCGACTACGCGCCGGAGGCGATCGACGCCGCCGCGATGGTGCGGACCTGCTGCGACCTGATGAAGCTGAAGGCCGATGCCGCCGGCGTGGCGCTGAGTCCGGCCATCGACGCCGGCGCCGTCGAGATCACGGCCGATCCCCGCGCCTGCCGCCAAGTGCTGATCAACCTGATCTCGAACGCGGTGAAGTTCACGCCCGCGGGCGGGCGCGTCGAGGTCTCGCTGCGCCGGACCGCGACGGGCCTCGACCTGATCGTGGCCGATACCGGGATCGGCATCCGGGAGGCCGACCTGCCGCGCCTCGGCACGCCGTTCTTCCAGGCCGGGACCGGCGGCTACAAGCGAACCCACGAGGGCACGGGGCTCGGCCTCTCGGTGGTGCAGGGCCTCGTCGGCCTGCACGGCGGCGCGATCGGCGTGGAGAGCGCGCCGGACGCGGGCACGATCGTCACGGTCAGCCTGCCGCGGGCCTGCCGCCCGGCCGATGCCGCGGCGAACCCGGCGCCGATGACGACGCGGGTGCGCCGCGCCGGCCCGGCGCTTGGCCCGGTGGTCCACCTGCCCCTCGGCCTGTTCGACCCTGGGCCGACGGTCGTGCGGGAGGCGGAGGACGGCTCACGCCTCCGTCGCGCCGGCTGAACCCACGCACGTGACAGACAGGATGCCCGAGATGCCCGACCATCGCGAGATCACCGTCGCCGGCGAGGCCCGGAGCGCCCGGCCGGCGGGCCAGGCGCGGCGCCGGAGCGCCGATCGTCCGGCGCCGGGGTCCGAGTGGCGCGCGGCCCTCGGCGCGCTCGTGGCCGGGACGATCCGCGCCTGCCGGCGCAATCCCGGCGGCATGATCGGAGGCGCGGTCGCGCTCGGGACGGTCGTCGTCGTCTCGATGAACGCCCTCGGATTCCAGGTCGGGCGCCACCCCGCCCCGATCCTGCCGAAGGTCGCTGTCCGGCAGGGCGCGGCTGCGGCCGTCGCGCCGGCGAAAGCCGCCGAGGTGCCGGCGAAGGCGCCGGTCAGAATCGTCGAGGCGGCGGGCGCGCCGGCGCGGGACGCGATCGGCGACCTCATCCGCTCCGACGAGACCACGGCCTCGGTCTCGCCCAAGTCGCAGCCCCCCGCGAAGGTGCAGGCCTCGGTGATGCAGGCCCAGCGCGCGCTGACCAAGCTCGGCTACGGCCCCCTGAAGGCCGACGGCGTGATGGGCGCGACCACCCGGGCGGCGATCGAGAAGTTCGAGCGCGACCGCAAGCTGCCGGTGAAGGGCGAAGCCTCCGGCCGAACCCTGCGCGCGCTGGCCGCCAGCTCGGGCCTGCCGCCGGCCTGATTGCATCCGCCGCCGGCCTGGACCATCCCGGAGCGCGTTCGAATCGGGAGCAACCATGGCGCGCCTGCGCTCCGACTTCTGGGTCTCGGCCCACCTGCGGCGGCTGGGCGTCGCGGGCATCTCCGCGGTCCAGCGCCGCCGGGGCGCGGCGGAGGCCGGCGCGATCTTCGTGAAGGTCGATCGCCTCGACGGCAGCGCCGACCTCTACGGGCCCGCGCCGCAGGCATTGTTCGAGGCCGACGATGCCGGCGGGCGCCGCTTCAGCCCCATCCTGTCGGGCGGCACGCCGCTGGACGCGGAGGAGCGCCTCGCCAAGGAGTTGCGCTTCGATTCCGACCTGTGGATCGTCGAGATCGACGACCGCGCCGGCCGGCACTGCCTGGAGTTGGCCGAGTAGTCCTACGCGACCGCGCCGGCGAGCCGTCCGGCCGCCCGCGCGCGCCCGATCAGCGGCAGCAGGCCGGCGAGGTCCGGGCCGTGCTCCAGACCGGTCAGCGCGAGGCGCAGCGGCATGAACAGCGCCCGGCCCTTCGCGCCCGTCCGCTCGCGGACCGCGAGCGTCCAGGCCTTCCAGGTCTCGGGGCCGTAGGGCTCCGGCGGCAGGGTCTCCAGCGCGGCGGCCGCCACGGCGGCGTCCGCGATCACCGGCGTGACCGGCCCCGCGACGACCCGCCACCAGTCGCCGGCCTCGGCCACCTTCAGGAGATTGGCCCGCACCGCGAGCCAGAACGGCTCCGCCACGGCGTCCGGGACGCCCAGCGCCTCCAGGCGGGGCTGGGCCTCGGCGTAGGGCATCGCGTGCACGAGCCGCGCGTTGAGGCCGTCGAGCTCGTGCGGATCGAACTTGGCCGGTGCCCGCGAGATGCCGGCGAGATCGACGAGGCCGGCCAACTCGTCCATGGACGCCACCGCCCGCACGGCCTCCGCCGAGCCGGTCAGCACCGCCAGCGCGCGCACGGCGGCCGGCTCGTAGCCGGCTGCGCGCAGGCCCCGCAGGGAGAGGTGGCCGAGGCGCTTCGACAGCCCCTCCCCATCCGCGGTGGTGAGCAGGTTGTGGTGGCCGAACACCGGGATCGCGGCGCCGAGCGCCTCGAAGATCTGCACCTGCACCCCGGTGTTGGTGACGTGATCCTCGCCGCGGATGACGTGGGTGACGGCCAGATCCGCATCGTCGACCACCGACGGCAGGGTGTAGAGGTAGCTGCCGTCGGCCCGGATCAGCACCGGGTCCGAGAGCGAGGCGCAATCGACGTGCGCCGGCCCCCGCACGAGGTCGTCCCAGGCGACCGTGCGCGGTTCGAGCTTGAAGCGCCAGTGCGGAATGCGCCCTTGCGCCTCCATCTCGGCCCGTTCGGCCGCGGTCAGGGCCAGGGCCGCGCGGTCGTAGATCGGCGGCAGGCCGCGGCCGAGCTGACGCCTGCGCCGCCGCTCCAGCTCGTCGGGCGTCTCGTAACAGGGATAGAGCCGCCCGAGGGCCTTGAGCCGGTCCGCCGCCGCGCCGTGGGCCGCCGAGCGCTCGGACTGGCGCGCGCGCAGGTCCGGCACGATGCCGAGCCACGCGAGGTCCTCCTCGATCGCCAGGGCGAAGACCTCCGTCGAGCGCTCGCGGTCGGTGTCGTCCAGGCGCAGCAGGAAGCGGCCGCCGTGGGTCCGGGCGAACAGCGCGTTCAGCAGCGCCGGTCGGGCGTTGCCGATGTGGAGGTAGCCGGTGGGCGACGGCGCGAAGCGGACGAGCGGGGACATGCGGGTCCTCTAAGCATCAATTGCTCTCGCCGACCACAGGCCGGCATCGACGCCTCGGCGTATCGAAGGTGCGCGCCGCCGCATCGCGACGCCTGTTCGGCGCCTTGACGCGGCGACGCGGGCGGTCCTAGAAGGCCCTCGCTCGGGACGGCACGCTTCGGCGGGGATCGTCTCGGGTCGCGGCGCTCATCGACGCCCGCTCGGTTCAGGACGGTTAGCACAGCGGTAGTGCGTTCCCTTCACACGGGAAAGGTCGCAGGTTCGATCCCTGCACCGTCCACCATCCTGCCCTCCTGATCGCAGCCATGGCGGCAGGCCCCGTGTCCGGGATTGCTATCGTCGAAGGCGCGGCGCGGTTTGCCGCTCCATCCGCGATGGACGTGGCGTCCGATCAGCCGCCGCTGGCCGTCCGGAACGTGTCGCAGGCCTTGGTCTGGCCGCTCTTGTACCCGTTCATGAACCAGCGCTGGCGCTGCTCCGAGGAGCCGTGGGTGAAGGAATCGGGGACGGCGTAGCCCTGGCTCTGCTTCTGCAGCTTGTCGTCGCCGATGGCGCTCGCCGCGTTCATCGCCTCCTCGATGTCACCCTGCTCCAGGGAATTGTACTTGTCGTTCGAGTTCTTCGCCCAGACGCCGGCGAGGCAGTCGGCCATCAGCTCGATGCGGACGGAGAGGGAGTTCGACTGGCCCTGGCTCGACGCCTGCTGCTGGCGCGCCTGGACCTTGCCGAGGATGCCGAGCACGTCCTGGACGTGGTGGCCGACCTCGTGGGCGATGACGTAGGCGTAGGCGAAGTCGCCCTTCACGCCGAACTTGGTCGACATCTCCTTGAAGAAGCTCGTGTCCAGGTAGACCTTCTTGTCCAGCGGGCAGTAGAACGGTCCCATCGCGGCCCGGGCCGAGCCGCAGCCGCTGCGGGTGCCGCCGGTGTAGAGCACCATCGTGGTGGGCGTGTACGGCTTGCCGGTCTGGTTCGGCAGGATCTGGCTCCAGACGTCTTCCAAGTTGCCGAGGATCTTCGACGCGAAGCGTCCGCTGTCGTCGGTGGGCGCGGTCCGCCGCCGCGACTCGGTCTGCGGGTTCGCCTGCTCCTGCTGCTGGCCGCCGCGGTTGAACTGCTGGGCGCCGCCGAGGAGGATCGCCGGGTTGATGCCGGTGACCCAGCTCACGATCAGGATGACGACGATCGTGCCGATCCCCAGGCCCCCGGCGCCCCCACCCGGAAACCCGATGCCTCCGCCGCCGCCCTCGCCGCGGCGATCCTCGATGTTGTCGGAACTGCGGAAGTCGTCCCAACGCATGCTCAGCCGCCCTGTTCTCAGCCGTCCTCGGCCTCAAGCCGTCCATCGACGGGCCGGACTGTAATGGCGCGGCCGGGGAGGCGGTTCCGCGCCGACGGTCAAGCCTTGCCGTCCAGCGCCGCGCGCAGCAATCGGAAGTCGCGCCACGCGAGCCGCTTCTGCACCGGCTGGCGCAGGAGGTAGGCCGGGTGGAGGGTGGCGAGCGCCCGCACCTCGCGGTTCGGGAGCTTGTAGGGGTAGAACCGTCCGCGCGCCTTGAGGATGCCGTCCTTGGTCCCGGTGATCGCCTTCGTCGCCGGGCTGCCGAGACAGACGATGATGTCGGGATCGACGAGCTCGATCTGCCGATCGAGAAACGGCCGGCAGATCGCGAGTTCTTGCGGCGTGGGCTCGCGGTTCCCCGGCGGGCGCCACGGCACGACGTTGGCGACGTAGGCCAAGGTCCGGTCGAGACCGATCGCCGCCATCATCCGGTCGAGCAACTGGCCGGAGCGCCCCATGAACGGCTTGCCGACGCGGTCCTCGTCGGCGCCGGGCGCCTCGCCGATGAACATCAGCTTGGCCGCCGGGTTGCCGTCGGCGAAGGCGAGGTTCTTGGCGGTGAACTTCAGCGGGCAGGCGTCGAAATGCGCGAGCAGCGCCTCCAGCTCTTCCAGGCTGTTGACTTCACGGGCGCGGGCGCGGGCGTCCATGGCAGCCTCCTCCGGCTTGGCCGCGGCCGACTGCCCATAAGTCCGCGGTGCGCCCGACCGGGCGGGGGGCGCTTCGTGCCGCGGCGGCTCCGGGCGAGCCGCCGGCTTCGCCCCGCGCGATGCGCCGCGACGCAGGGCAGGCGCCGCCGTCTCGGGCTCGCGGAAGCGGTCGTGCGGCGCCTCGTCGAGGGCAGCGTCGACACCGGCCTCCACGTGGAAGTCGAGGTAGGCGATCAGGTCGCGCTGCGCGTCCGTTTGCGAAGTCATAAGCGGTCATGTGGGGCACGGTTCGCCCGTGGACAACACGCGCCCGAGCCTCACGAAAGGCCGCAGGGCGGGACCGCTGAAACGCACCGCTTGCATTCCCACTCTGGAATGGGTTGAGAACGACACCGAAGGGATCGTCGGCCGCGCGCCGACGATCGGCGCCCCGGTCGGGCGCATAAGAAACGAGGGCAGGAGACCTCCAGCGATGGCGTTACCCGAACGCGAGGGCATGGATTTCGACGTGGTGATCGTCGGCGCCGGGCCGGCCGGGCTCAGTGCGGCCATCCGCCTGAAGCAGTGCGCGGCCGAGGCCGGCGACGAGATCAGCGTCGTGGTCGTCGAGAAGGGCTCGGAGGTCGGCGCGCACATCCTCTCCGGCGCGGTCGTCGATCCGTCCGGCCTCGACGTCCTCGTGCCGGACTGGCGCGACGATCCGGACCGGCCGCTGAAGACCGCGGTCGAGCGCGACGAGTTCATGTTCCTCACCCGGAACAGCGGCGTGCGCATGCCGAACCTGTTCTTCCCGCGTCTGATGAGCAACCACGGCAACTTCGTCGGCTCGCTCTCCAACGTCGCGAAGTACCTCGGCGCCAAGGCGGAGGCGGTCGGCGTCGAGATCTATCCGGGCTTTCCGGCCTCGGAGGTGCTCTACGACGATCGCGGCGTCGTGGTCGGCGTCGCCACGGGCGATCTCGGCATCGCCAAGTCCGGCGCGGCGCGCGACGACTTCACCCGCGGGATGGAGCTGCGGGGCAAGTACGTGGTCTTCGGCGAGGGCGCGCGCGGCTCGCTCACCAAGACGCTGATCGACCGGTTCGGGCTCAACAAGGACAGCGACCATCAGAAGTACGGCCTCGGCGTGAAGGAGCTCTGGCAGCTCAGCGACGCGAAGTTCCAGCCGGGCCTCGTGCAGCACACCATGGGCTGGCCGCTGCCGAACAAGGCCGGCGGCGGCTCGTGGCTCTACCACTTCGACGACAACCTGCTCTCGGTCGGCTTCGTCACGCACCTGAACTACGAGAACCCGACGCTGTCGCCGTTCGACGAGTTCCAGCGCTTCAAGACGCACCCGATGATCCGCGAGGTGTTCGAGGGCGCCAAGCGCATCGGCTACGGCGCGCGCGCCATCATGGAGGGCGGCTGGCAATCGGTGCCCAAGCTCGTGTTCCCCGGCGGTTGCCTCGTCGGCGACTCGGCCGGCTTCGTCAACGTGCCGCGGATCAAGGGCTCTCACAACGCGGTGCTCTCCGGGATGCAGGCGGCGGATGCCATCGCGGCGGCGCTCAAGGCGGGGCGCCAGGGCGACGAGTTGACCGACTACGACGCGGGCTGGCGCGACAGCCCGATCGGCACCGATCTCAAGGCCGTGCGCAACGTCAAGCCGCTCTGGTCGCGGTACGGGACGCTCGCGGGCGTGGGCTTGGGCGGCCTCGACATGTGGGCCAACACGCTGCTCAACACCTCGCTGTTCGGCACGCTGGCCCATGGCAAGCCGGACTACGCCTGCACCAAGCCGCTCTCCGAGGTGACGCCGATCGTCTACCCGAAGCCCGACGG
>NZ_CAXTBY010000019.1:0-49996 GCF_964242245.1 uncultured Methylobacterium sp.
CGAGCGCCATGCGCTTGTCGCGGTCGAAGCCGTAGCCGGCATCCCACACGAAGTGGCGCAGGCCCCCCAGCATGTGGTGCAGCAGGACGAAGGTGTAGGAAAACAGCACGATCCGGCCGAGCCACGAGCCGAAGGCCCACGCCACCCAGCCGTAGGCGGCCGGCCCCGAGGCGAGCGCCACCAGCCAGACCGCGACGAGCGCCGTGCCGCCGTAGAGCGCCGTGCCGGTGATGCGGTGGAACACCGACATCGCCATGGTCCAGGTCCAGCGGTAGATCTGGAGATGGGGCGAGAGCGGCTGGGCGACCGAGGGGCGGGCGGTGGGTGCCATCGTGCTGGGGGTCTCGTGCTGCTGCGAACTGGCGGTTGCGAACTGGCGGTTGCGAACTGGACTGTCTCTAATCTGGTAGCGCTAGAGAACGGGCAGGCAAGCCGCAATGCGGCATGGCGGGCCGGTGCTGACGATTCCCGCGCGGTCTCGCATCCGCGTCCTCACGGCAGCCGCCCGATGAGCCGCCACCACAGGAAGTCGAGCGGGGCGGCGATCAGCAGCGACGCGAGGCCGTAGGCGAAGGTCAGCCGGGTCGCTGCGGCCAGCGACACGCCCCCGAGTTCCCGCGCGAACACGATCGGCGGGGCTTGGTAGGGGAAGAACAGGGTCGCGTAGCCCGCCACCTGCGCCATCACCACGTCGATCGGGGAGAACCCGCTCGCGCCCGCCATCTCGCCGGCGAGCGCGGTGTAGAGGGCCGGCGCGCCGTTGGCGGTGACGACCAGCGTCAGCACCGTACTGATGCCGGTGAGCACGGCGAAGTTTTGCGCCGTGGCGCCGGGACTCAAGGGTGCGACCGCGAGCAGGGCGTGGCCGAGCCGCGCGCCCAGCCCCGTCTCGGTGACGAGCGCGACGAGGCCGAGCAGCGCCGCGATGTAGAAGCAGGTGCGCAGCGAGACCTGCGAAAAAGCCTCGGGCGGCAGCACGCCGATCCGCGGCATCAGGCAGATCACGGCGGCCGAGAGGCCGACCCAGGCCGGCGCGATGCCGTGCAGGCCGTCGGTCAGCCACAGGGCCAGCGTGCCGGCAAGGATCAGCGCGAGGCGGCGCTCCGCGCCCGAGGCCGGCGGCAGGGCGGGGAGCGCCGCGGCCCCCGCCGCCAGCCGGTCGGGGAGCATCCGCACGATCACCGCGACCAGCAGCGCGCCCTTGACGAGCGCCAGCACCGGCGCGTGCAGCCACAGGTAGGGCAGGTAGGTGAGGTGCAGGCCCTGGAGCCGCTCGGCGGCGCCGGCCATGACGAGGTTCGGCACGTTGGCGGGCAGGATCGCCGCCGACAGCACCGGGGTCGCCAGCCCCACCGCCATCACCGCGCCGACGCGGCCGTTGCGCCCCGCCGTGAGCCCGAAGGCGTCGCACAGCGCCAGCGTCACCGGGATCATCAGGGCGATGCGCCCGAGGTTCGACGGCATCACCAGCGCGAGGGCGAAGCTGAACGCCACGAGCCCGCCGATGAAGCGCGGGTACGACCCCGAGAGCCGCCCGCTCAGGCCCTGCGCCAGCCGCGCGCCGAGGCCGGTGCGGGTCATCGCCTGCCCCACCACCATCCCCGACATCACCAGCCAGAAGGCGGAGGCGGCAAAGCCCGAGAACACCGTCGCGGCCGAGCCGAGCTTGAGCAGCATGGCGAGCGCGAAGAACAGCAGCGCGGTCACGATCTCCGCCGTGAGCGCGCTCGCCCACAGCCCCATGCACAGCACGAGAAGGGCGCCGGTCGCGAGGATCGCCGCCTCGCTGCCCATGCCGTCCTGCCCTCCCGCGCTGGTTCCGCGTCCAGCTTACGCACCAGTTCGGAGCGGTTCGCAATTCGGCTCTCGTTGACGGAACCTTCGTCGTTGGCGAAGGATCAGGGTTATCGGCGGACCGGGCGGAGGCGGCTCAGACGCTTTCCCTCTCCCGTTCGCGGAGAGGGTTCTTCGGTCGAGGCTTCGTCGTCGACGCAAGGACGCCCCCGCCATGATGCGCTTCGACCTCGTCGACCTCGCGCTGTTCCGCCACGTCGTCGAGGCCGGCTCGATCACCCACGGGGCGGCGCGGGCGAACCTCGCGCTTGCCGCCGCCTCGACCCGAATCCGGGCCATGGAGACCTCGCTCGGCGCCGCGCTGCTCACCCGCACCCGCCTCGGCATCACCCCGACGCCCGCCGGCCGGGCGCTGCTGGCGCACGCCCGCGGGCTCATCGCCGGGATCGAGCGGATGCAGGGTGAGTTGTCGGGGTTCTCCGACGGCACGGTCGGCCAGATCCGGGTGATCGCCAACACCAACGCGCTCACCGAGTTCCTCCCCGACGCGCTCGCCGCCTACCTCGCCAGGAATTCCGGCGTCAGCGTCGCGATCGACGAGCACACCTCCGACGAGATCGTCGGCTTGGTGGCCGAAGGGGCGGCCGATCTGGGCATCCTGTCGGGCACGGTCGACACCGGCGACCTCCAGACCTTCCCGTTCCGGAACGATCGCTTCGTGCTGGTGGCCGCGCGCGGCCATCCGCTGGCGGAGCGCGAGGCCGTCACCTTCACCGAGGTGCTGGCGCACGACCTCGTCGGCCTGGATCGCACCAGCGCGCTGACCCGCTTCCTCGCCGACAAGGCGGTCCGCGTCGGACGCCCGATGCGCCTGCGGGTGCAGTTGCGGGGCTTCGATGCGGTCTGCCGCCTCGTCGAGGCTCGCGTTGGCCTCGGCATCGTGCCCGAGGGCATGGCCCACCGGGTGGCGCGCGGCCTCGATATCCGCGTCGTGCCCCTGGACGAGCCGTGGGCCGCCCGCGACCTGACCCTCTGCCTGCGCGACCTCGGCGCGCTGCCGGTCTTCGCCCGGGATTTCGTGATGCACCTGCGCGGCGGATCGAGCAGCGAGGGACGCTGAGTTGATCGCGATCACGGGATGTACGCTGTGTTTCCGCGTGCCACCGGTGGTCGCCAAGTATCATCCTTGGGCTTGGTAGCATCGAAGCGCTGAAGACTACGTAAACGTCTTCCCAGCCGGAAGGCCCTGCCAATCTGGCCGTAAAATGTAGTGTGCGAAGTCGCCCGCTCCCAGCCGGACCTGCCCGCGATGCACGACCAGACGGACCGTTTCGATGTCGTGGTGATCGGCGCGGGACTGGCCGGGACGTCGCTGGCCGGGTGCCTCGCACGCGACGGCCGGCGCGTCGCCCTGATCGACACCCACGCCACGCATCCGCGTGATTTCCGGGCGGAGAAGTACGGCTCCGCCCAGATGGCCCTGTTCGAGCGGCTCGGGTTCGGAGCGGCGGCCCGCGCCTGCACCACCATGACCGAGGAGGTCCGCGTGGTGCGGTTCGGCCGCCTCGCCCAGTGGGAGCGCAGCACCGAGTACGGCGCCGGCTATCCCGACCTGATCAACGCCCTGCGTGCCGCCCTGCCCGCGGGCCTCCTCACCGTCGGGCGCGTCGCCGACCTCGACCTCGGTCCGGACACGCAGGCGGTGACCCTCTCCGACGGGCGCCGGTTCGAGGGCCGCCTCACGGTGCTGGCGACGGGCCTCGGCGACATCCTGCGCCGCAGGGCCGGGGTGTCGCGGCAGGTGCTCGGCCAGCAGCACTCCCTGGCGATCGGCTTCGACATGGCCGCGCCCCGCGCGGCCTTCCCGTTCCCGGCGCTGACCTACTTCTCCGAGCGGTTCGGCGGGCAGGACGCCTACGTCACGCTGTTCCCTCTCGGCGACACGATGCGGGCGAACCTGTTCTGCTACCGCCAGCCGAACGAACCCTGGACGCGGGCGTTCCGCGCCGATCCGGAGGCGGCCCTGCGCGCGCTGATGCCGGGGCTCGCCCGCCATTGCCCGACCCTCGCCATCGCCGGCCCGGTGGAGGTGCGCCCGATCGACCTCGCCCGCGCGCGAGGCCACGTGCGCGACGGCCTCGTCCTCGTCGGCGACGCCTTCCAGACCGCCTGCCCGGTCCCCGGGACGGGGATCGGCAAGGTGCTCAACGATGTCGAGCGGCTGGCCGGCGTGCACCTTCCGGGCTGGCTCGCGACGCCGGGCATGGGAGCGGACAAGATCGCACGGTACTACGCCGACCCGGTCAAGCGCGCCTGCGACGCCGCGAGCCTGCGCGCCAGCCTCTACGCCCGCGCCCTCGCCACGCAGGCCGGCCTGCCGTGGGCGGCGCGGCGGGCCCGCAACCGCGCCGCGCGCCACGCGATCCGGTACGCGGCCGATGCCGCGCGGGGGGCCACCCGCGCCGCCGCGGCGCTGGCCGCCCTGCTCGCGGTCTGACGGTCCCCGCCTGTCGCTCGACCCGCTCTTCGCGTAGCCTCGACCGCGCAGGCGGGAGGGGCGTTCATGACGATCGCGACGGTGGATGCGCCGGGCCGCCGCCGCGGGGCGCAGGTGCTGCTGGAGGTGCTGCGCTCGGAAGGGGTGCGCTACATCTTCGGCAATCCCGGCACCACCGAGCTGCCGCTGATCGACGCGCTGACCGAGACGCCGGACGTCGCCTACGTGCTGGCGCTCCAGGAGGCGAGCGCGGTGGCGATGGCCGACGGCTACGCCCACGCCGCGCGGCGCCCCGCCTTCCTCAACCTCCACACCGCGGGCGGGCTCGGCCACGGCTTCGGCAACCTGATCAACGCCGGCGTCTCCGGCACGCCGCTCGTCGTGACCGCGGGGCAGCAGGATTCGCGCCACGCCATCACCGACCCGCTGCTGTTCGGCGACCTCGTCAGCCTCGCCACGCCCGCCGTGAAGTGGGCGCGCGAGGTCGCGAGCCCCGACCAGTTGCCGATCCTGCTGCGGCGGGCCTTCCACGACTGCACCGCCGCGCCCTCCGGCCCGGTCTTCCTGTCGCTGCCGATGGACGTGATGGAGGCGATGACCGAGGCGCCCGCCGGCGAGCCCTCGACCATCGACCGCTGCGCGGTGGCCGGCTCCCTCGACCGGCTGGCCGGGCACCTCGCCGCGGTGGCGCCGGGCCGGCTCGCGCTGATCGCGGGCGACGAGATCGAGGCGAGCGACGCCTCGGCCCAGGCCGTGCGGCTCGCCGACCTGCTGGCGGCGCCGGTCTACGGCTCGTCCTGGCCCGCCCACATCCCCTTCCCCACCGCGCACCCGCTCTGGGCGGGAAACCTGCCCACCAAGGCGACGGAAATCGCCGCGATCTTCGGGGCTTACGACGCGGTGTTCGCGCTGGGCGGCAAGTCGCTGATCACGGTCCTCTACACCGAGGGATCGGCGGTGCCGGCCGGCACCCAGGTGTTCCAGCTCTCGGCCGACGTGCGCGACCTCGGGCGCACCTACCAGACCACCCTCTCGATGGTCGGCGACGTCCGCGCCTCGCTCGACGTGCTGCTGCCGCTGCTCGGGGCGCGCCTCGCGGACCGGGCCGAGGCCTACGCGCGCCTGCGGGTCGAGGCGGCCCGCGCCTACGCGGACCGGCGCACCCGCCTCGCGGCGGCCGCCGACGCGGCGTTCTCCGATCCCGTCATCGCGCCGCTGGTCGCTGCCCGCGAGATCGCTCGCGCGGTGGGCGCCGAGACGACAATCGTCGACGAGGCCCCGGCGACGCTGGCGCACCTGCGCATCTTCCTCCACAGCCCGTCCGCGCACCAGTACGCCTCGATGCGCGGCGGCGTGCTCGGCTGGGGCATGCCGGCCGCGGTCGGCTACTCCCTGGGCCTCGACCGGGCGCCGGTGGTCTGCGTCGTCGGCGACGGCGCGGCGATGTACTCGCCCCAGGCGCTGTGGACCGCCGCGCACGAGAAACTGCCCGTGACCTTCGTGGTGATCAACAACGCCGAGTACAACATCCTGAAGACCTACATGAGATCCCAGGCGCACTACGCCTCGGCGCGCGCCGGCCGCTTCATCGCCATGGACCTGACCGACCCGCGCATCGATTTCCTGGCGCTCGCCGCCTCGATGGGCGTGCCGGCTCGGCGGATCGCGCGGGCGGGCGACATCGCGGCCGCGATCGAGGCGGGCATCCGCTCCGGCGCGCCGAACCTCGTCGAGGTGGTGGTGCGGGCGACCTGAACCCCGTGCCGGTGTGCCGCGCGTCAGCCGCCCAGGGTGTCGAACAGGAGCTTGACGTTGAGCACCACGATGACGGCGGCGATGGCCCACGACAGCAGCTTGAGCCAAGCCGGCACGACCAGCGCCCCCATCTTGGCCGGGTCCGAGACGAAGCGGACCAGCGGGATCACCGCGAAGGGCAGTTGCATCGACAGCACCACTTGGCTCAGCACCAGCAGGCGCGCCGTGCCCTGGTCGCCGTAGAGGGCGGTGACGATCACGACCGGCACGATCGCGAGGCCGCGGGTGATCAGCCGGCGCGCCCAATCCGGGATGCGCAGGCGCAGGAATCCCTCCATCACGATCTGGCCGGCCAGCGTCGCCGTGACCGTCGAGTTGAGCCCCGAGGCCAGCAGCGCCACGGCAAACAGCGTCGAGGCGATGCCGACGCCCAGCAGCGGCGAGAGCAGCTCGAAGGCCTGCTCGATCTCCTGCACCTCGGTGCGGCCGGCGCCATGGAACACGGCTGCGGCCAGGATCAGGATGGCGGCGTTGACGAAGAGCGCCAGCATCAGGGCGATGGTGGAATCGGCGACCGCGAAGCGGATTGCCGCGCGGCGTCCCTCCAGGTCGCGCGGATAGGCCCGCGTCTGCACGATGGCTGAGTGCAGGTAGAGGTTGTGCGGCATCACGGTCGCCCCGATGATCCCGATGGCGATGTAGAGGGCGGCCGGGTCAGTCACGATCCGCGTGGTGGGGAGGAAGCCGGACAGCACCGCCTGGATCGGCGGCGCGGCGAGCGCGATCTGCACGCCGAAGCAAACGAAGATCACCGCGAGCAGGCCCATCACGAAGGCCTCGAGCGCCCGGAAGCCGCGCCGCAGCAGAAGCAGGACCACGAACACGTCGAGCGCGGTGATCACGGCGCCGAGGATGAGCGGGATGCCGAACAGGAGCTTGAGGGCGATCGCGGTGCCGATCACCTCGGCGAGGTCGCAGGCGATGATCGCCGCCTCGCAGGCGAGCCAGAGCAGGATGCCGACGGGGCGCGGATACGCGTCGCGGCAGGCCTGGGCGAGGTCGCGGCCCGTGGCGATGCCGAGGCGCACCGCGAGCGCCTGCAGCACGATCGCCATCAGGTTCGAGAGCAGGATGACGGCGAGCAGCGCGTAGCCGAACTGCGCGCCGCCCGCGATGTCGGTCGCCCAGTTGCCGGGGTCCATGTACCCGACCGAGACCATGTAGCCCGGCCCGAGGAAGCCGAGGAGGCGGCGCAGCCACGTGCCGTCGGCCCGGACCGGCACGCTGCCGTTCAGGCCGCCGAGGCTCGGCGCGTCCTGCGTCCCGCGGCTGAACCGCCAAGTCCGATCGTGAGGCATCAGGTTCAAGGCAAAGCGTCCCGTCCGGGCCTCGCGCAATGCGAGGCGTCGGATATAGCTAAGGCTATAACGAATGTGAAGAGCTACAGCGGAGGGCCGCCCTCGACGGGTTGCCGCGCGCACGGGCCGCGCGGCGGCGCGCACGGCCGGTCTGGGACTCCCCGACCTCCTTCGCCTGCGATATGAAGGGACGACGCGGCGCCCTGCCGTCCTTGCGCGAGATGTCTCGACCGATGCAGGCTCGTCGTCCGAACGCCGTCGCCGAGGCCCACCTCGTCGATCCGGAAATTCACGTCGAGAGCTTCCGGCAGGCCCGCGAGGCGCGGCGCTCCGAACTCGTCGAGGACTACGTCGAATTGATCGCCGACCTGATCGGCGACGGCGGCGAGGCGCGGCAGGTCGACATCGCCGCCCGCCTCGGGGTGGCGCAGCCCACCGTCGCCAAGATGCTGAAGCGGCTCTCCGAGGACGGCCTCGTGCAGCAGCGCCCCTATCGCGGCGTGTTCCTCACCGAGGCCGGCCGGGCGTTGGCCGATCAGGCGCGCGAGCGCCACCGCATCGTCGAGCGCTTCCTGCGCGCCCTCGGCGTGAGCCCGGAAACGGCGCGGCGCGACGCCGAGGGCATCGAGCACCACGTCAGCAGCGAGACGCTCGACGCGTTCCGGCGCTTCGCGGAGGGATTGCCGGACGCCTGAGACCGCGCGGGCGCGGGCCGGCACGTCGTCGTCGTGCGCGGGCCGGCCTCATCCGAACAGGTCGACCGTGGCGAAGCCGCGCGCCTCCAGGCGCTCGGCGAGCACGCGCCTGTGGCAGCGGGCCGGGTCGCGCTCGAAGCAGAGCAGGCAGGTCGGTGCCGCCTCGGCCATCCGGGCGAGGTCGTCGAGGGCGAGGCCGCTGTCGGCGGTGTCGAGCACCGCCTCGCAGTAGATCTTGCGCATCAACGCGGCGTCGTGGCCGCGCGCGGCCTCGCGGCCGGCCTTCGGCGTGCCGAGGCCGCGCAGGTGCGCGTAGGACAGCCCCGCCGCCTCGACCCCCGCCTTGAGGGCGCCCTTCGAGAAGCCGCGCTTGCGCGAGTTGGCCACCGCCCGCACGTCCGCGAGCAGGCCGACGCCGGCATTCCCGAGCGCGGCCGTGAGCCGCTCCGGGTCGAGGCCTTCGTAGCCTATGGTGAACAGAACCTTACCCACGGCGCGCGCTCCGAAGAACCGAGGCGGGTCCGCCACTTGACCGCCGCTGCGCGGGCCCGAGCCCGACCGTCTGGCGCCTCCATGTCTCCCTGCCGCAACGGGTTCCGGAATTCCGCCGCATTGAAGTCAAACCTCTGTTAACCGCGCGGAGGGCATCAAGTAGCTCTGTTGGAGCGCTTGGTTGAGATGGCGGGCCGGGCATCGATGTCGCTGAGGAACGGGTTTGCTGTGAGGCCGGCCGCCGCGCGCGCCCTGGTCAGGCGCGTCGTCTCGGCAGCCCTGCTGGCGAGCCTCGCGGCCTGCGCCGCCAACACCGACTTCTACCCGACGAACGGCGATGCCAAGCCCCATCCGGGCGTCGCCCGGGCCAAGAGCCACCCGATCCAGGGCATCGACATCTCGAAGTGGCAGGGTCCGGTGGACTGGGCCTCCGTGCGCGGGGCCGGCACCCAGTTCGCCTTCATCAAGGCGACGGAAGGGGGCGACCACGTCGACGAGCGGTTCCGCGACAACTGGGACGCGGCCGGCCGCGCCGGGGTGCCGCGGGGGGCCTACCACTTCGTGTTCTGGTGCCGCTCGGCGCGCGAGCAGATGGACTGGTTCAAGAAGAACGTCCCCAACGACCCGAGCGCCCTGCCCCCCGTCCTCGACGTGGAGTGGAACGGCCACTCGCAGACCTGCCCGAAGAAGCTGCCCAAGGCCGAGGCGCTGGCGATGACGACCTTCATGCTGGAGGAGATGGAGCGCTACACCGGCAAGCGGCCGATCATCTACACCGACATCACCTTCCACAAGGACGTGCTGGAGGGCGAGCTGCCGGACTATCCGCACTGGCTGCGCTCCACCGCGGCCGAGCCCGAGCAGCGCTTCTCCAACCGCAAGTGGATGCTGTGGCAGTTCACCTCCACCGGCCGGGTGCCGGGGGTGCGCGGCGACGTCGACCGCAACGCCTTCTACGGCACGCCGGCCGAGTGGGCCTCGTTCCTCTCGACCGACTGCGACCCGCGCGAGCACGGACGCCTGACCGAGCAGGGCCTCTGCACCGGGAAGTAGCCTCCAGGCCATCGCCGCGAAGACCCTGCGCGACGCCAGCGCGGAGACCGGAGGGGGATCGCGGGGCGCCCGCGTGTCGCGACGTCGGAGAGCCCGGCCCCGCCGCGCTGAACCGGCTGCGATCGGGGCCGGACCGGAGGCGGTGCGAATGCGAGCGCGTCCCGACGGCGTGGAAACCGGTTCGGCCCTCGGAATCGTCGGGATTTCAGGCAACGTTTCACCATCCCGCCGATTGTCGCGGATGAATCCTGTCGCACCGGCCCTCGCTTCGCGACCCCTGGCGCTCCTCGTCGACGACGACGCGATCATCCGGATGGAGGCGGCCGACCTGCTGGACGAAGCCGGCTTCGCCGTCGTCGAGGCCTGGAGCGCGGCGAGCGCGCTGGACCTGCTGGAGCGCCGCCCCGACATCGGCCTGCTGCTCACCGACGTCTGCATGCCCGGCGCGGCGGACGGATTCGGTCTCGCCCGCGAGGTGGCGCGACGCTGGCCGGGCATCCGGATCGTCGTCATGTCCGGGCCGATGACGCCGGCTGGCCACGACCTGCCCGACGGGGCCCTGTTCATCGACAAGCCGTTCAGCGCAAGGCACGTGCTCGACGCCGTGCGCGGGATCGAGGGCCTGAGCTGATGCCGCGTGCCGTGCCGACGGAGATCCGCCTCGCCCGGGCGGCCGACCGGGCGGCGGTCGAGGCGATCGTGGCGGCGGCCTACGCGCCCTACGTCGCCCGGATCGGCCGCAACCCCGCACCCATGGACGACGACTACGCCGCGCTGATCGCGGCCGGCCGCGTCCACGTCCTCGTCGTGGAGGGCGCCGTCCGCGGCCTCGTCGTCCTGATCCCCCGGGCGGACGCGCTGTTCATCGACAACGTCGCCGTCGCCCCCGAACTCCGAGGCCGCGGTCTCGGCCGATCCCTGCTGCGCTTCGCCGAGGCCGCGGCCCGTCGCTCCGGCCTCGACACGATCCGGCTCTGCACCAACGAGGCGATGACCGAGAACCGCGCGCTCTACGCCCGCATCGGGTTCGCGGAGACGGGACGCGGCGAGCAGGCGGGCTTCAAGCGCATCGACATGGTCAAGCGCTTGGCTCCCGTCTGACGGTGCGGGCGTTCCCGCAGCGCTCCGTCGCGAAGCGGAAGCCCGACCGGGGTCGTGTTGCCCTCGTACTCACTTCGTTCTAGCACGGCCCTGTGCATGCGAGGCGTGCGTCTTGCCTGTCGCGCCTTGCCCGCGGACGGGGACCGGCCGACATGAGCCGGCGTCGCGGCCTTGCCGTCCGCCCCCGCCGAAAGACCTGCCGCCCCATGGCCGACGCCAAAGCTGCCGCCAAGAAGCCTGCGACCAAGGCGCACGAGACGAAGAAGTCCGCCCCGAAGAGGACCGCCACGAAAACAACCGGGGTCGCGGCCGCATCCGCCGAGGCCGGTATCGATGCTCGCCTCGAAGCTCTGTTCGACGCAGCCCCCGCTGCCCGCGACCAGCGGGTGATCACGGTGCGCGGCGCACGCGAGCACAACCTCAAGAACGTCGACCTGACGATCCCGCGCGACAAGCTCGTGGTGTTCACGGGGCTCTCCGGGTCCGGCAAGTCGTCGCTGGCCTTCGACACGATCTACGCGGAAGGCCAGCGCCGCTACGTCGAGTCGCTCTCGGCCTATGCCCGCCAGTTCCTGGAGATGATGGCCAAGCCCGACGTCGACCAGATCGACGGGCTGTCGCCCGCGATCTCCATCGAGCAGAAGACGACGTCCAAGAACCCGCGCTCCACGGTGGGCACCGTCACTGAGATCTACGACTACATGCGCCTGCTGTGGGCGCGGGTCGGCATCCCGTACTCGCCGGCCACCGGGCTGCCGATCGAGAGCCAGACGGTGAGCCAGATGGTCGACCGGGTGCTGGCGCTGCCGGAGAAGAGCCGGCTCTACCTGCTGGCGCCGGTGGTGCGCGGGCGCAAGGGCGAGTACCGCAAGGAGATCGCCGAGTTCCAGAAGAAGGGCTTTCAGCGCCTGCGGATCGACGGCGAGTACCACCCCATCGACGACTGCCCGAAGCTCGACAAGAAGCTCAAGCACGACATCGACGTGGTGGTGGACCGGATCGTGGTCCGCGCCGACATCGCGAGCCGGCTGGCGGATTCGTTCGAGACGGCGCTGGAGCTTGCCGACGGCATCGCCCTGATCGAGTTCGCCGACACCCCCGAGGGCGAGGCGGCGCAGGAGGCCGTCACGTTCTCCTCGCGCTTCGCCTGCCCGGTCTCCGGCTTCACCATCGCCGAGATCGAGCCGCGGCTGTTCTCGTTCAACAACCCGTTCGGGGCCTGCCCCACCTGCGGCGGCATCGGCCACGAGATGCGGATCGACGCCGACCTCGTCATCTCGGATGCGGCCTTGAGCCTCAAGCGCGGCGCGGTCGGGCCGTGGGCGAAGTCCACCTCGCCCTATTACGGGCAGACGCTGGACGCGCTGGCGGGCCATTACGGCTTCAAGACCACCGTGCCGTGGGGGCAGCTCCCGGAGGCGGCGCGCGCGATCATCCTCTACGGGTCGGGTCGTCAGTCGATCCGGTTCGACTACAACGACGGCATGCGGGCCTACGCGGTCAACAAGCCGTTCGAGGGCGTGATCCCGAACCTGGAGCGGCGCTACAAGGAGACCGAGAGCGACGCCGCCCGCGAGGAGATCGGCCGCTTCATGAGCGAGACGCCGTGCGCGGCCTGCGCCGGCAAGCGGCTGAAGCCCGAGGCGCTCGCGGTCAAGGTCGCGCTGGCGGATATCGGCGCGGTCACCGCGCTGTCGGTCAGCGACGCCCACCGCTGGTTTTCGGACCTGCCGGGCAAGCTGACGGACAAGCAGAACGAGATCGCGGTGCGCATCCTGAAGGAGATCCGCGACCGGCTCTCGTTCCTCGTGGATGTCGGGCTCGAATACCTCACCCTCGCGCGCGGCTCGGGCACGCTCTCGGGGGGCGAGAGCCAGCGCATCCGGCTGGCCTCGCAGATCGGCTCGGGGCTGACCGGCGTGCTCTACGTGCTCGACGAGCCCTCGATCGGCCTGCACCAGCGCGACAACGAGCGCCTGCTCGGCACGCTCAAGCGCCTGCGGGATCTGGGCAACTCGGTGATCGTGGTCGAGCACGACGAGGACGCGATCCTGAGCGCCGACTACGTCGTCGATGTCGGCCCCGGCGCGGGCATCCACGGGGGCAGGATCATCGCCCAGGGCACGCCCGAGGAGGTGCTGGCCCACCCGGACTCGCTCACCGCCAAGTACCTCACCGGCGCGATGAGCGTGCGCACGCCCGCCGCGCGCCGGAAGGGCCGCAAGGGCCGGCTCGGGCTCGTCGGCGCCCGGGGCAACAACCTCAAGGACGTCGACATCGCAATCCCGCTCGGCACCTTCACCTGCGTCACCGGCGTCTCCGGCGGGGGCAAGTCGACGCTCATCATCGACACCCTCTACAAGGCGGTGGCGAAGAAGCTCAACGGTGCCCTCGAACACCCGGCCCCGTTCGAGCGGCTGGAGGGATTGGAGCACCTCGACAAGGTGATCGACATCGACCAGTCGCCGATCGGGCGCACGCCGCGCTCGAACCCGGCGACCTACACCGGCGCCTTCACCCCGATCCGGGACTGGTTCGCGGGGCTGCCCGAGGCCAAGGCGCGCGGCTACCAGCCGGGGCGGTTCTCGTTCAACGTCAAGGGCGGGCGCTGCGAGGCGTGCTCGGGCGACGGCGTCATCAAGATCGAGATGCACTTCCTGCCCGACGTCTACGTCACCTGCGACGTGTGCAAGGGCAAGCGCTACGACCGCGAGACCCTGGAGGTGCGCTACCGCGGAAAATCCATCGCCGACGTGCTCGACATGACGGTCGAGGAGGCCGCCGACCTGTTCAAGGCCGTCCCGTCCATTCGCGAAAAAATGGAGACGCTGGCCCGCGTCGGGCTCGACTACGTCCATGTCGGCCAGCAGGCCACGACGCTCTCCGGGGGCGAGGCGCAGCGCGTCAAGCTGTCGAAGGAGCTGTCGAAGCGCGCGACGGGCCGCACCCTCTACATCCTCGACGAGCCGACCACCGGCCTGCACTTCCACGATGTCGCCAAGCTCATGGAGGTGCTCCACGAGTTGGTCGACCAGGGCAACACCGTGGTGGTGATCGAGCACAACCTCGAGGTCATCAAGACTGCCGACTGGGTGATCGACATGGGGCCGGAGGGCGGCGACGGCGGCGGCCGGGTGGTGGCGCAGGGCACGCCCGAGCAGATCGCCGCGTCGAAGGCGAGCCACACCGGCCGCTTCCTGCGCGATGTTCTGGCCCGGAGGCCGGCGCAGGCCGGACGCCGCAGCGCCGCCGAGTAAGGGGCCCTCCGGTAGGCAGATTCTGCCGCCGCCGGCTGGCGCGGTCCTTCCCGCGGTCGCCGATTCGCCTCGCACGGGCCCGGTTCTAAGGGCCCACGCCGGCCGAGGTGGCCCACGCGCGGCAGTGCCTGATCGCCCGCCTCACCTTGCCGAATCCTCCTAGCCGGCGGTCCAGCAACAGCTTGACGGTTCAGCGATATCTTGCTGAATCCGGTCGGCCCTTTCCTGCATCGTGCGTGTGTTGCATCGCGGCAAAAATGAGGCTTTTGCGCAACGGTTCGGCTGGTTCTGGCGCGTGCGTGGGCATTTCACTGTCAATCCAGGAGCCTCTGTAGAATAGTCCCAGACGTTGAGACGGGCAGGCTCCGTTGGGGACACTCGGCACTTCCAAAGCGGCGGCCGCCACAGGCGAGCAGACCGGCAATGAAGTGCCGAATGCGGGACGGACGCCTTGAGGACCTTGGGAAGGACTGAAACGATGATAAAGAACTGGCTCGCCGCCGGTGCGGTGGCGCTTTCGCTCGGGCTGACGGCCACCGCCGCTCAGGCCCAGACCACGACGGTCCCCGGTGAGCAGGTCGGTCTCGCCACCGGCGCCCCGCTCCCAGAGGGTATCTACGCCCTGAACACGTTCCTCTACCGCACGCCGGACGCGTCTCCCGCCAACATCGGCGTCGATGTCGGCGTCAACATCCCGGTGCTGGTCTGGTCAACCCCCCTGGTGCCGTTCGGTGGCCGCATCGAACTGCTCCTCGCGCCCCCGACCGTGTTCACCTTCGGCCGTCAGAGTGGCGCGAACGGCCTGGGTCGCGACACCTCGATCAACGTCGGCACTTTCGTCGGCGGCATCTGGGCGTTCAACCTCGGCGGCAACGTCGGCGTCAGCCTGCTCGGCGGTGTCTACCTGAACGAACTGAACGGCGACCGCGGCGTGCTCACCACGAACGCCGGTGGCTTCGCAGGTCTCGCCACTCCGCAGCTCGCCTCGAACACCTACCGCGCCGGCATCGCCATCAGCTACACCGGCGACGGCTACAACCTCACCGCCAACCTGACCGGCAACTTCTACGACTCGCCGGCCACCTTCAGTGGCAATAACTCCTTCGGTACGCGCGGACCGTTCATCATCTCCGACTCGCTCAACCTCGACCTGACCGCGACCAAGAAGTTCGGCAAGTTCGAGATCGGCGCCATCGGCTATGGCACCGTGAACCTCGACACCAGCTTCAACAGCCTCGCCTTCAACAACCGCGGCCGCTTCGCCCTCGGCGCTCTCATCGGATACGACTTCGGACCCGTCACGGCGCAGGTTTACGCTGCGCACGATGTGGTCAGCAGCGCCCGCTTCACCACGGCTGCCGGCAACACCCGCGAGGATCTCAGGACGGAAATTTGGGGCCGCCTGATCGTGCCGCTGTACTCGCCGACCCCGGTCGCCGCGGCCCCCACCCCGATCGTGCGCAAGTACTGATACCGACGGGACGACGAGGATCGGAGCACTCGACGCTCCAGTTCCCCGCAAGCCGAGACGAAGCCGTCCGACCCGATGGGTCGGACGGCTTTCTTGTTGCACGATGCCCGCTTCACGCCCGCGCAAGCCTGGAACGGTGCGATCGTCGTGAAACTTTTCTTAACACGCGTCCGTACAGCAGCCCGACGCCACGGTTCGGGCATCGCTGGGAAGGACACGACATGACCAACGCTTTCATCCGCCGCCCGCTGGGATCACGGGCCGCCGCCGTTGCGCTCGCCGTCGCGCTCGGTGCCGCGCTGCCGGCGGCCGCATTCGCCAAGAACCCGATGGTCGGCGGCGCGCCGATGTATGCCGACAAGACGATCGTCGAGAACGCGGTCAACTCCAAGGACCACACGACCCTGGTCGCCGCGGTGAAGGCCGCCGGCCTCGTCGACACCCTGTCGGGCCCCGGTCCGTTCACGGTGTTCGCGCCGACCAACGCCGCGTTCGCCAAGCTCCCGGCCGGCACAGTCGAGACGCTGGTGAAGCCCGAGAACAAGGCGACGCTCACCAAGATCCTGACCTACCACGTCGTTCCGGGCGTCCATACCGCCAAGGCGCTGATGGCCGAGGTCAAGAAGGGCGGCGGCGAGGCCCAGCTCAAGACCGTCGAGGGCGAGCCCCTCACGGTCACGAGCAAGGGCAAGAAGGTCTACGTGACCGATGCCAAGGGCAGCACCGCCACCGTCACCGTCGCCAACGTGATGCAGTCGAACGGCGTCATCCACGTCATCAACGGCGTGCTACAGCCCTGATCCGGGATGGAAGCGGTCCGGGCTTCGGCCCCGACCGCGGCATCGTGAGACGAGACCCTGGGCCTCGCGGTCCGGGGTCTTTTCCTGTGCGACGTCCGGATGGGTGAGGCGGGCCCCCCCTCACTCCCGGATCAGCTTGCCCGTGTAGACCACCGGACCGGTCGGCGCACCGCTCGGCGACCCGCCGGGGGGCTCGACCGAGACGGCGAGCACGTCGTCGGCCGCGGTGCCCGGCGGCAGGGCGACCTGCGTCACCGCCCCGCCCACGAGCCCGAGGGTCTTCGGTGCCGCGCCCGCGCCGACGTACCAGAGTTCCAGGCTCCGGCCCGCCGGCGCTTCCGCTCCGACCGGGCGCACCTGCGCGGTGCCGGCCGCCGTGTCGATCCGCACCACCATCGCCGGCAGGGCGCCCCCGCCCTGCACCACGGCGAGGTAGCGCGTGCCCGGCGCGACCGCGTCCGGACTCCGCCGGTCGACCGCGACGAACAGCGCGAGGCCGGCCGCGAGCAGCCCGGCGCCGGCCGCGGCGAGGCGCCAGCGCCGGACCTGCGCGCCGAGGCGGAGCACCCGGTCGTCGTTGGCGGCGGTGTCCCCGCGCGGCGGCAGGGCGCGGGCGATCCGGGTCCAGAGGTCCGGCGACGGGATCGCGGCCGGCGCGGCCAGCGAGAGCGGCGCGAGGCGCAGTTCCCAGGCCAGCACCGCCCCCGCGGTCGCCGGATCGACGGTCCGTTCCCGCTCGAACGCCGCCCGTTCCGCGGCCGACAGCGTCCCGAGCACGTACTCCGCCGCGCGCAGGTCGCGCTCGCCCTCGCTCACGACTCCTCCTCCAGGCAGCCCTTGAGGGCGGCGAGCGCGCGGTGGAGCCAGGTCTTGACGGTGTTCACGGGCCGGTCGTAGCGCCGGGCCAGCTCCTCGCGGGACCAGCCCTCGCAATAGGCCAGCACGACGCAGGCGCGCTGCGTCGCCTCCAGGCGCCCGAGGCAGGCCCCGAGGGCGTCGCGAACGAGGATCGCCGCTTCGGTGTCATGGGGATCCATGAGCCGTTCCACCCAATCCTCGCCGTCCTCGCGCACAGGTCCCTGCACCTCGCCCCTGCGGCGGATGCCGTCGATCGCCCGGTTGCGTGCGATGGTGCAGAGCCACGTCATCGGCCTTCCGGACTCCGGAGCGTAGGAGCCTGCCGCCTGCCAGACCCGGAGGTAGACGTCCTGAAGCACATCCTCGGCCACGCTTCGGTCCCGCTGGATACGCAGGATCACGCCGTAGAGTTTCGGTGCCGTGAGATCGTAGAGCGCACGCAGCGCCCGCGCGTCGCCGGCGGCGACGGCGCCCAGGATCTCGGTCAGGGCGGCCTCGTCGCGCACGGATCGGCCCCCTCCAGTCACCCGCGCGCCCCCTCGCCCCTCGTTCGGTCCGGCCGGATCGTCGCCGACGGGAACGTTCGCGGAAGGACTAGCCTATTTTCGCACGAATTGAAGGCGCCTTCGCTGCGATCCGGCGCCTCGCCCCACCGATCCCGCCTGTCGCCCCGGGCTCTCGGCCCGTCCCGGGACCGGCCGCGAATCCGCGCGACGCGCTCGACCCGGATCGCACGGACCGGGATGAGGTCCGCGTCGCCGCGCCGGGGTGTCGGCGGCTCCGGCGGCGTCCTATCTCCTGACGCGGGCGCGCGGATTGCGCGCCGGAACTCGACCGACCCTCCGGCGCCCGTGCCGGAGGCACAGACGGAACCTCGAAGGATCGACGCGGCATGGCCTCGCAGGGCGACTGGAAGATCCCCGCTTCGACGCAGCCGAAGCCCGGCGACTATGGCTACGACCTCGACCGGGCGCTCGCCGCGATGGTCTCCCTCTCCGCCCGCGTACCGGCCGAGGCCTTCACCGCCGAGACGCTCGGCACCGAGCGGGCCGGCAACGGTGTCGTCATCGGCGAGGACGGCTTGGTTCTCACCATCGGCTACCTCGTCACCGAGGCCGAGAGCGTCTGGCTGACGACGAACGACGGGCGTTCCGTCCCCGGCCACGTGATGGGGTTCGATGCCGCCACCGGCTTCGGCCTGGTTCAGGCGCTGGGCCCCCTCGGCGTGCCGGCACTGAAGCTCGGCACGTCCGGCACTCTGAAGATCGGCGACCGGGCGGTCATGGCCGGCGCCGGCGGGCGCCAGCGCTGCGTCGCCGCCCAGATCGTCGCGCGGCAGGAGTTTGCGGGCTACTGGGAATACGTCCTCGACGAGGCGCTGTTCACCGCGCCCTCGCACCCGAACTGGGGCGGCACGGCCTTGATCGGCCCGGCGGGCGACCTCCTCGGCATCGGCTCGCTGCAATTGCAGCAGGGCGGCACGTCGGGGCCGCGGGCGATCAACATGGTGGTGCCGATCGACCTGCTTCCGCCGATCCTCGACGACCTGACCTCGCGCGGCCGCGCCAACCGCCCGGCCCGGCCCTGGCTCGGCCTCTACGCCACCGAGGGCGAGGACGGCGTCGTGGTGATGGGGCTGGCCGACGGCGGCCCCGCGGAGGCTGCGGATCTGCGCGCGGGCGACCTGATCGAGGCGGTGGCGGGCGAGCCGGTGGCGGACTTGGCCGATTTCTTCCGCAGCGTCTGGGCGCTCGGCGAGGCCGGGGTGCGCGTGCCCCTGACGATCCGCCGCGACGGGCGGGCGATCAAGCCGACGCTGCTGTCGGGCGACCGCGAGCGCTTCCTGATGAGTCCGCCGCTGCACTGAGCGTTGCGCCTCGCCGCTCCCTTTCCGGACGCCCGGAACGTCGGCGAACCACGATCCGGGACCCGGCGCGCGGCGTGCCGCGAAGGGGCTCCTCGATTGCACGATGGCTGCCTGTACGAACGACGGCGCTATCAGCAACGCTTCATCCGCGACGGCACAGGTTCGCCCTCGCCCGGCCGTTCCGGTCGGACATCGCAGGAGACCGCGTCATGGCCCACGTGACGACGTTCGGTGTGAAGACCCTCGCGGTGCCCGCCTCCCTCGCCGGGGGCCTCGTTCTCGCGAACGCGGCGCGGGCGATGCCCCTCGTCCCGTTCGGCGGCGGTAGCCGGATCGAGACGGCGGCCGGCGGCTGCGGCCCCGGCTTCCATCCGAATCCCTGAGGGCTGTGCCGTCCGAACTGGGGCTTCCGCCCCGGTTGGGGGCCGCCGGTCAACGGACCGTACGCCTACGCGCCGCCGCGCCCGTTCCACGGCCGGCCCGGCTTCTACGGCCCGCGCCCGTTCTACTGAGGCGTGGGGACAGTCTCGTCGACCCGACCTTCCGCACCGCAAACGCCGCACCGCGCGCTCAGCCGGCGCGACGTTTCGCATGTCCGGCGTCGCGGTCGAGGACTAGTCTATCGAGACTACGGGACACCCGAGTACCGATCTCGATCGAGCAGCAGCAGCACGGCGACAGTATCGCGCCATCACGCCGACCTCATATCCCGGACGTGCGACCGCTTCGAGGTGACGGTCCTCCGGACGCCGTAAAAACAGGCTTCGCGGAACCTTGCCAAATCGTTGAGCGCCACATGCCGACCTTGCATGGCAGGCCAACGAGCTTAGCCCTGCCGCCGCAGCGCGGCTGGCTTATATGTGCATTGCACCAACAAGAGGCAGCGGCGCTCAAGCAATTGTCACCGCCTGCCCGAACAAAGGTCACTCACATCATGTCCACCGCCCGCAGCGTCCTGAACCGGTTCCGCGCCTACCTGCGTTACCGCGAGACCGTCACCGAACTGTCCCGCCTCTCCGACCGCGACCTCGCCGACCTCGGCATCCACCGTCACGAGATCCACGGCATCGCCCGCGGCTGATCTTCTCGGAGTAAGCCGGCCCGTTGCTTCGGGCCGGCCCGTTCCGGTATTCCGGGACATGCCCAAGTCAGACACCACCATCCACGTCGTCGGCGGCGGCTTAGCCGGCTCGGAAGCCGCTTGGCAGATCGCCGAGGCCGGGGGGCGCGCCGTGCTGCACGAGATGCGGCCGGTGCGCGGCACCGAGGCCCATCACGGCGCGGGCTTGGCCGAACTCGTCTGCTCCAACTCCTTCCGCTCGGACGATCCGCACGGCAACGCCGTCGGCCTGCTGCATCAGGAGATGCGTGCCCTCGACTCGCTGATCCTGCGGGCGGCCGATGCGCATCAGGTCCCGGCCGGCGGGGCGCTCGCCGTCGACCGCGACGGCTTCTCGGCCGCGGTCACCGCGGCGCTCGAAGCGCACCCCAACGTCACGATCGTGCGCGCGGAGGTCGCGGGCCTGCCCCCGGAGGCGTGGGGACCCTGCATCGTCGCCACCGGCCCGCTCACCGCGCCGGCCCTGGCCGAGGCGATCCGGGCGCTCACCGGCGCCGACGCGCTCGCCTTCTTCGACGCCATCGCCCCGATCGTCCACCGCGACTCGATCGACATGGGCAAGGCGTGGTTCCAGTCGCGCTACGACAAGGTCGGACCGGGCGGGAACGGCGCCGATTACATCAACTGCCCGATGGACCGCACCCAGTACGACGCCTTCATCCAGGCCCTGATTGCCGGCGACAAGATCGGGTTCAAGGACTGGGAGGCCTCGACGCCCTACTTCGACGGCTGCCTGCCGATCGAGGTGATGGCCGAGCGCGGCCCCGAGACACTCCGCCACGGCCCGATGAAGCCCGTCGGGCTGACCAACCCGCACGATCCGACCGTGAAGGCCTGCGCCATCGTGCAGCTTCGCCAGGACAACGCGCTCGGCACCCTCTACAACATGGTCGGCTTCCAGACCAAGCTGACCTATTCCGAGCAGGTGCGCGTCTTCCGCACGATTCCCGGCCTCGAGAACGCCGAGTTCGCCCGTCTCGGGGGTCTGCACCGCAACACCTACCTCGACAGCCCGCGGCTGCTCGATGGGACGCTCCGCCTGAAGGTCCGGCCGAGCTTGCGCTTTGCCGGGCAGATCACCGGCTGCGAGGGCTACGTCGAGAGCGCCGCGATCGGGCTGATGGCCGGCCGCTTCGCGATGGCCGAGGCGGAGGGACGCGCGCTCGCACCCCTGCCCCCGACCACGGCGCTCGGCGCGCTGATCGCCCACATCACCGGCGGCCACCTGTCGGAGGATGCGCCCGAGCCAGCCAAGCCGCGCTCGTTCCAGCCGATGAACGTGAATTTCGGGCTGTTCCCGCCGCTGGCCGCGATGCCCCGCAACGCCACCGGCAAGCGCCTGCGCGGGCCGGAGAAGGCGATGCTCAAGCGCCGCGCGCTCACCGACCGCGCGCGCGCCGACCTCTCGGCGTGGGTTTCGGGCGCCGCCTCGCGGGCGGAGGCGGCGGAATAGGGCGCGTCCACCGTCTCCGATCGCCTCTCAGCGAAAATCTCAAGCGCGCGAAATCTTCGCTTGAGCCGGCGCCCGTCCCGGCGAAGAGTGCCGCCCGAAACGGCGGACGCCGTGTGCGGCGCGAGGAGCGGCCATGGCCGGTGACGATCAGACAACCTCCGGAACGGTCGGCACGGTCCTGCGCGTGACCAGCGGCAACTTCCTGGAGATGTTCGATTTCTTCCTGTTCGGCTTCTACGCGAACGACATCGCGCGGGCGTTCTTCCCGGCGGGCGACGAGTTCACCTCGCTGATGCTCACCTTCATGACCTTCGGCGCCAGCTTCCTGATGCGCCCGCTCGGCGCCGTGCTGCTCGGCGCCTACGTCGACCGGGTCGGGCGCCGCCAGGGCCTGATCACGACGCTCGCCATCATGGCCGCGGGCACCGTGCTGATCGCCTTCGTGCCGAGCTACGGGACGATCGGGCTCGCCGCGCCGGCGCTCGTTCTGATCGGCCGGCTGCTGCAGGGATTTTCCGCCGGCGTCGAGCTCGGCGGCGTCTCGGTCTACCTCTCGGAGATGGCGACGCCCGGCCGCAAGGGCTTCTACGTCTCCTGGCAGTCCGGCAGCCAGCAGGTCGCGATCATGGCCGCTGCCGCGATCGGCTACGGGCTGAACCGGGCGCTCCCGCCCGTGCAGATCGCGGATTGGGGCTGGCGGGTGCCGTTCTTCATCGGATGCCTGCTGGTGCCGTTCCTGTTCTACATCCGGCGCTCGCTGGAGGAGACCCAGGCCTTCGCGCAGCGCACGCACCGTCCCGAGGCACGGGAGATCTTCCGCACATTGGCCCTGAACTGGCGGATCGTGCTGCTCGGCATGCTGATGGTCGCGATGACCACGATCGCGTTCTACACGATCACCGTCTACACCCCGACCTTCGGCAAGAACGTCCTCAAGCTCACCGATGCCGACAGCCTGCTCGTCACCTTCTGCGTGGCGGTCTCGAACCTGTTCTGGCTGCCGGTGATGGGCGCCCTCTCCGACCGCATCGGCCGCAGGCCCCTGCTGCTCGCGTTCTCCGCGCTGACGCTCGCCACCGCCTACCCGGCGCTGACCTGGCTCGTCGGCCACGCCAGCTTCGGGGCGATGCTCGGGGTGCTGCTGTGGTTCTCCTTCCTCTACGGCAGCTACAACGGCGCCATGGTGGTGGCGCTGACCGAGGTCGTGCCGGTGGAGGTGCGCACCGCCGGCTTCTCGCTCGCCTACGCGCTCGCCACCGCGCTGTTCGGGGGCATGACGCCGCTGGTCTCGACGTGGCTGATCCAGGCGACCGGGGACAGGGCGGCGCCGGGCCTGTGGATGTCGCTCGGCGGCGCCTGCGGGCTCGTCGCGACGTGGCTGATCTATCGCCGGCGGGAGGCGGTGCCGACGGGGGCGCCAGTGCCGGCGCGGTGAGGAACCGCCGACAAGGCGTTGAAGGTGGCGAGCCGCTTCGCGTGCTCGTTGAAGCGCTTGGCGGCGAGCTTCCGGTTACGGTCGTCGACCACCGTCAAACCGTCCGCAGCGCCATCAGCCTCCGGCCCGGCCGGTGGCCCTCCTCGCCGGTGTCGCGGAACCCGAGCTTGTGCAGGAGGCCCCAGGAGGCGACGTTGCCGGGACGGCACTCGGCGACGATCGACCGGCGCGGGAAGCGGCCGGACAGCAGCGTGAGGATGCCGGACACGGCCTCCGTGGCGAATCCCCGTCCGCGCGCCGCGCCTCCGACCCAGTAGCCGATCTCGACCGCGTCCGTGCCGCGCAGGTGCGTGCCGACGACGCCGACGAGGGTGCGTCCCTCGCGCATCCTGGCACCGAAGAAGCGATCCCGGCCCCGTCGCCCGGAGAGGATCAGGGTGCGGGCGTCGGCGAGCGTGAAGGGGGCCGGCAGAAAATCGACGGCGCCGGTGATCGCGGGGTCGTCGGTCAGCGCCCGCAGGGCGTCGGCATCGTCCGGCGCGAGCGGGATGATCGACAGCCGCTCGGTCTCGACGCCGGCGAGATCGGCGAGGCTGTCCCCGCGCAGGCGACGGAAGATCTGCATCGCGTCACAGTATGGGGCGGCGCGCCCTTTTCAGGAAGAACGATCCAGCCCGGCCTTCTCATCCGCGGCACCGCGAGGGGCCGCGCGGCGAACTGGTCGCAGGTCGGGCCCGCTGCCTCAGACCAGCATTCCCATCGGGCTCTCGATCAGCCCCTTGAACGCCTGAATCAGCTCGGCGCCGAGCGCCCCGTCGAGGACGCGGTGGTCGCAGGAGAGCGTGGTCGTCATCACCTGGACGACCGCCGGCGCGTCGCCCTTGACGACGACCCGCTTCTCGCCCGCGCCGACGGCGAGGATCGTGGATTGCGGCGGGTTGATCACGGCGGTGAAGTGCTTGATGCCGAACATGCCGAGGTTCGACACCGAGGTGACGCCGCCCTGGTACTCCTCGGGTTTCAGCTTCTTCGCCCGGGCGCGGGCGGCGAAGTCCTTCATCTCGTTGGAGATGGTGGACAGCGTCTTCCGGTCGGCCCCGCGGACCACGGGGGTGTAGAGCCCGCCGTCGATCGCCACGGCGACGCCGACCTCGGCGTGCTTGAACCGCAGCACCCGGTCCTCGGCGAAGACCGCGTTGGCCGCGGGCACCCGCACGAGCGCCAGCCCCATCGCCTTGATGATGAAGTCGTTGACCGAGAGCTTGAACCGCGGCTTGCCGTCCTTGTCCTTGCCCGCACTGGCGTTGAGCTGCTCGCGGAGCGCCATCAGCGCGTCGAGTTCGCAATCCACCGTCAGGTAGAAGTGCGGCGCCACCTGCATCGCCTCGGTCAGCCGTTTGGCGATGGTCCGGCGCATGCCGTCCAGCGGCACCTCCTCGTAGGCGTCGGCCGCGAAGAAGCCGCGGACTTGGTCGGCGGTGAGGCCTGCGGCCTTCGCGACGGGGGCGGGCGCCACGGCCTTGGCCGGCGCCGCCTCGGGCGCCGCGGCAGCCTGCGGTGCGGCCGTCTCCTTCGCCGGCTTGCCCGCGCCGGCCGCCTTGCCCGTGCCGGCCGCCTTGGCGGCGCGCACGTCGCGCTCGATCACCCGGCCGCGCGGGCCGGAGCCCTGCACCGCGGAGAGGTCGATGCCGTCCTGGCTCGCGATGCGGCGGGCGAGCGGCGAGGCGAACACGCGTCCGCCCGCCCCGGCCGCGCCGCCCTGCGGATGCGCCGCTCCGTTGGTCTTTGCAGCCGGCTTGGCTCCGTCGGGCGCTTCGTTGACGCGCCCGTAGGACATGTGCCCGCCGCCGGGCGTCGTGTTCCGGTCGGCCGCGGAGGCGTCGGGCGCGGGCTTCGGCTCGGACTTCGCCTCCGCCGGTGCCGCGCCGCCGGCCGCCGGCCCCTGCACGCTGCCCGGGTCCTCGCCCTCCGTGGCGATCACCGCGATCAGGTCGTTGACCGGCACGTCCGCCGTGCCCTCGGGCACCACGATCCTCGCCAGCACGCCCTCGTCGATGGCCTCGACCTCCATGGTCGCCTTGTCGGTCTCGATCTCGGCGAGCACGTCGCCGGATTTGACCGCATCGCCCTCCTTCTTCAGCCACTTGGCGAGGTTGCCCTTCTCCATCGTCGGCGACAGGGCGGGCATCAGGACGTTGATCGGCATGGCGTCAGGTCTCTGGCGAGGGCACGGGCAAGGGCGCGGGCGGGACGGCCGGATCGTCGAAGGGAAACAGGTCGTCGAGCGGGAACGGGACGGCGTCGAAGGGGGCTAAGCCGACCGTCTCGCCGCGCTGGACGGTCCCCAGCAGCAGCCAGCGGCCGCCGGTGAGCGCGAAGGCTTCGAGCACGCCCTCATTCGGATCGAGCAGCCAGAGGTGCCCGACCTCCGCCTCCGCGTAGATGCGGCGCTTCGGACCCCGGTCGATCCGGGTCGTCGACGGCGACAGGATCTCGCAGATCCAGTCCGGCGGGGTCTCGATGAAGGCGGTGGCCGGCTCGGCTAGCAAACGTTCGCGGCGCCAGCCGGCGAGATCGGGCACGATCACCTGCGGCCCGAGGTGAAGCTCGGGCTCAACCATGAAGATCCAGCCGCCCGGGCCGCCGCGCCCACGGCCGAAGGGCGGCCCGAGTTCGGTGGCCAATCCCATCGCCGCTGACGCGTGGCGCGGGCGCGGCCGCGGATGCGTCTCCAGCATCCCGTCGACGATCTCGGCCACGAGATGGTCCGGCACGGCCTCGAGGTCCGCGTAGGTGGCAAGACGGGTCGCGGCCTCAGGCATGTGCGAGACCTCGATGCTAATTGAAGCCGCCGGGGCGGAGGCTCTCGGCCTCCCACCCGGCGCGGATGCGCTCGAACGCCTCCTCCTCCGACATCTCGGTCTCCAGGGCGTAGGCGCGGGCCGCCTGCCGGGCGAGGTCGATCAGGAGGCGGCCCCAGGTCGCCGCGTCGTCGAAGGAGCGGCGCAACGCCACGCTCACCGCCCCGTCCACGACCGCCGCGCGCAGGACCTCGATGCCGCCCTGCTCCCGGGCTTCTGGTGGGATATCGAGGGCCTGGAACGGGTCGCTCATGTGACGCAAAAGGGTGTCGAGAGATCGCGGGTTGGGCCGCGCGGCTCCCTCTCCCAGGGGGAGAGGGCTGGGGTGAGGGGCCTGCCCTCTTCTGATACGTCACGCCCCTCAACCTGTCCTTCTCCCGATCCAAGTCGGGCCTGCCCGACTTGGACAAGCCAATGGTACATCTCGGGCAGGTCCGAGATGTGTCGGAGAAGGGACCGGCGCCCGGTTTGAGCGGGTGTGGAGAGGCAGGCGTCACGCGCCATGGCGGCGAATCACTTGTAGCAGACGGCTTTTACGGCCTCGACCACCTCGGCGACGTTGGGCAGCGCGAGCTTTTCCAGGTTGGCCGCATACGGCATCGGCACGTCCTTGCCTGTCACCCGCAGCACCGGCGCGTCGAGGTAGTCGAACGCGTCGACCATCAGGCGGGCCACGATCTCGGCGCCGATGCCGCTTTGCGGAAATCCCTCCTCGACGGTGACGCAGCGACCGGTCTTCCTGACCGATTCCACGACGGTCTCCGTGTCCATCGGCCGGAGCGTGCGCAGGTCGATCACCTCGGCCTCGATGCCCTGCTCACTGAGCGCCTGCGCCGCCTTCAGCGCGTAGGTCATGCCGATGGCAAACGAGACGAGGGTCACGTCGGTGCCGGTGCGGTGGACCTTCGCCTTGCCGATCGGCACGACGAAGTCGTCGAGCTTCGGCACCGGGAAGGTCTGCCCGTAGAGGATCTCGTTCTCCAGGAAGATCACCGGGTTCGGGTCGCGGATCGCGCTCTTCAGCAGGCCCTTGGCGTCGGACGCCGTGTAGGGCGCGATCACCTTGAGGCCGGGAACGTTCGCGTACCACGCGGAATAGTCGTGGCTGTGCTGGGCGCCGACGCGGGCGGCCGCGCCGTTGGGGCCGCGGAACACGATCGGGCAGCCGAGCTGGCCGCCGGACATGTAGAGCGTCTTGGCCGCCGAGTTGATGATGTGGTCGATGGCCTGCATGGCGAAGTTGAAGGTCATGAACTCGACCACCGGCTTCAGGCCCGACAGCGCCGCGCCGACACCGATGCCGGCGAACCCGTGCTCGGTGATCGGGGTGTCGACGACGCGGCGCGCGCCGAACTCCTGCAGCAGCCCCTGCGTGACCTTGTAGGCGCCCTGGTACTCGGCGACCTCCTCGCCGATGACGAAGACGTCCCCGTCCCGGCGCATCTCCTCGGCCATAGCATCGCGCAGGGCCTCGCGCACGGTCATCGTGACCATGGCCGTGTCGGCGGGAAACTCCTCCATCACCGGCGCTGGCGCCTTGTTCGTGATGATGGCGGGCGCGGCGGGCGCAGCCGGCTTGTCGTCCCCGGTCTTGGCGGTGGCCGCCGGGCCCGACGCCATGCCTTCGGCCTGCATCGTCGGAGTCGGTGCCGCTTGGCCGGCGGCATCGTGGCCGTTCGCCGTCGGTTTGGGTCCCCCGGCCGCCGCAGCGGATACATCCTCTCCCTCGCCCGCGATGATCGCGATCGGGGTGTTGACCGCCACATTCTCGGTGCCCTCCGCGATCAGGATACGCGCGAGCACGCCCTCGTCGATGGCCTCGACCTCCATGGTCGCCTTGTCGGTCTCGATCTCGGCGAGCACGTCGCCGGATTTGACCGCATCGCCCTCTTTTTTAAGCCACTTGGAGAGCTTGCCCTCCTCCATGGTCGGCGAGAGCGCGGGCATCAGGATGTCGGTCGCCATGGGGTACTCTGTCGATGGGGCGGGCGGGGCGGCCTGAAGGTTCGTGTCGGAAAGCGGCGCCCTCAGGCGCGCGCCTCCAGCAAGATGTCGGTCCAGAGCTCGGCGGGGTCCGGCTCGGCGTCGTGGGTCGCGAACTCGGCGGCCCCGTTGACGGTCTCGCGGACCTGCGCGTCCGCGGCCTTCAGGTCGGCCTCCGCCACGCCGTGCAGTTCGATCAGGCGCTTGCGCACCATCTCGATCGGGTCGTGCTCGTCGCGCATCCGCGAGACCTCGTCCTTCGAGCGGTACTTGGCCGGATCGGACATCGAGTGGCCGCGGTAGCGGTAGGTCTGCATCTCCAGGATGTAGGGTCCCTCACCGGTGCGGGCATGCGCGATGGCGCGCCCCGCCGCCTCGCGGACGGTGCGCACGTCCATGCCGTCGACCTGCTCGCCGGGGATGCCGAAGGAGATGCCGCGGCGCGAGAAGTCGGTCTGCGCCGAGGCGCGGGCGACCGAGGTGCCCATGGCGTAGCGGTTGTTCTCGATCACGTAGACCACGGGCAGCTTCCAGAGCTGGGCCATGTTGAAGCTCTCGTAGACCTGACCTTGGTTCGCCGCGCCGTCGCCCATGTAGGTCAGGCTGACCTTCCCGTTCCCGCGGTAGGCGTCGGCGAATCCGAGCCCCGTACCGAGCGAGACCTGCGCGCCCACGATCCCGTGCCCGCCGAAGAACTGTTTTTCGCGACTGAACATGTGCATGGAACCGCCCTTGCCGCGGCTGTAGCCCCCGCGCCGGCCGGTGAGCTCCGCCATGACGCCCTTCGGGTCCATGCCGCAGGCCAGCATGTGGCCGTGGTCGCGGTATCCGGTGATGACCTGATCGCCCTCGACGGACGCCATCTGCATGCCGATCACCACGGCCTCCTGGCCGATGTAGAGGTGGCAGAAGCCGCCGATCAGGCCCATGCCGTAGAGCTGCCCCGCCTTCTCCTCGAAGCGGCGGATCAGCAGCATCTGGTGATAGGCGTGCAGATCCTCGTCGCGGGTGAATTGCGGCGCGTTCGGCGCCGGCATGTGCGCGGCCTCGGCCGTCGCCCCGGACTTGGAAGGCTCAGGCTTGGAAGAGTCAGACTTGGAAGGCTCGGACTTCGGCAGCCCCGCTTCGTTCGCGGCATCCATCGGCGTGCTCCCGTGATCGCGTCTCTTCGCGTCACGGTTTAAGGCACGGTGCCCGGGATTGCGAGGGCCGGCGCTCTGACAGGCGGCAAGGGTTGTCAGAAAACCGGTTGTCAGAAGACCGGTTGTCAGAAGACCTGTCGTCTTGAGCGAAGATCGGTCACGGGTCGATGACGACCACGTCGTTGGCGTGCACCCGGCCCAGCACGACCCGGGCGCGCTCCTCCAGGAGGTCGCGGTCGATCTGCTCGCTGCGCAGGAGCGCGACCCGGTGCTCCCAGACCGCCCGCTCGGCCTTGGCCGCCGCCAACTCGCGGGTCAGCCCGTAGGCCTGGATCTTGAGGGCGCGCTTGGCCTCCAGGCCGCGGTTGCCGTTCTCGGCCTGGACCACGAAGTAACCGACGACGAGCCCCGACAGGGTCCACAGACTCAGCGGCAACACGACCATTCTGACGCGGCGACGGACGACCATGCGTTGGAGCATCGCGGGCCGCGGTTAACAAAGGGTGTGGCCCGGGCCGGCCGGCCGCAAGGGCCGGGATGTTCCCGCGCGCCTGCTCGCGCCGGGCGCTATCGACGCCGTCCCGCTTGGGCTACAGCCCGCAACACGACGATACGCGCTCGGAGACGGACGGCATGGAGACGGACGGCACCCACATCCTGGTCAGGGCGGTCACCGAGGACGAGGGCGCGATCCTGGCGGGATGGCTCCGCCTGCTGAGGGACGGCGGGTCGCTCCAGGCCGGGCGGATCCGCGAGGCCGAACTCGAAGGTCAGGCGCGCTTGGTGCTCGGGCTCCTGCGCGAGGCGCTGGCCTCGGGCGGGAGCGAGGCCGGATCGAGCCCCTACGACGGCGTCCGCGACGTCCTCGCCGAGATGTCCCGTTCCCGCGCCGTGCAGGGATTTACGCCGAGCGACACGGCCAACTTCGTGTTCTCCCTGAAGGAGCCGGTCTTCTCGGCGCTGAACCGGGTGTGCGCGGGCGATGCCGGGCTCGTCGCCGCGGGCACGTGGGCGGCCAGCCGCATCCTCGACCGGCTCGGCCTGCACACGATGGAGGTGTTCCTGTCGAGCCGCGAGGCGGTGATCGGCCGGCAGAGCCAGGAGATCGCGGAGCTCTCCACCCCCGTGGTGCGGCTCTGGGACGGTATCCTGGCGCTGCCGCTGATCGGCACGCTGGACAGCGCGCGCACCGGCGTGGTGATGGATAACCTGCTCCAGGCGATCGTCGACGAGGAGGCGGAGATCGCCATCATCGACATCACCGGCGTGCCGACCGTCGACACGCTGGTGGCTCAGCACCTGCTCAAGGCCATCGCCGCCGCCCGGCTGATGGGGGCCGACTGCATCATCTCCGGCATCCGGCCGCAGATCGCCCAGACCATGGTGCATCTCGGCGTCGAGCTGAACGTGGTCTCGAAGGCCAACCTCGCCGGCGCCTTCGCCGTGGCGCTGCGGCGCACCGGCCGGGCCGTGACCCGCCGGCCCGCGCCGGCGGCGATCGCGGACTAGGACGATGGACCGCATCCCGATCCTGAAGCTCGGCGGCGCGCTGATCGTGACCATCCAGGTCGACATGCACGACCGCCTCGCGCTGGCGCTGGAGGAGGATCTCACCGCCAGGATCGTGGCGACCGGCGCCGGCGGCGTGCTGATCGAGATCTCGGCCCTGGAGATCGTCGATTCCTTCATCGGCCGGGTGCTCGACAACATCGCCGCCGTCTCGCGGGCGCTCGACGCCGAGACCGTGGTGGTCGGCATGCGGCCGGCGGTGGCCATCACCCTGGTCGAGCTCGGGCTGACGCTCTCGGGCATCAAGACCGCGCTCAACGTGGAGCGCGGGATGGCGATGATCCGGGCCCGTCTCGACCGGGATGCGGTCGACGGCCCGGGGAGCGCCCATGGCCGTCACGAAGACTGAGACCCTGCCGATCCGCTCCGGCGCGGACGTGGTGCGCGTGCGCCAAGCGGTGCGCACCCGCGCCGTCGAGGTCGGGCTCGGCCTCGTCGACCAGACCAAGATCATCACCGCCGCGAGCGAGCTCGCCCGCAACACCCTCGACTACGGCGGCGGCGGGCAGGTGGAGATCGCGGTCGTGCAGGAGGGCCTGCGCCGGGGCCTGCGCCTGTGCTTCGCGGATCAGGGACCCGGCATTCCCGACATCGAGAAGGCCCTGACCGACCACTTCACCACCGGCAGCGGCCTCGGGCTGGGCTTGGGCGGAGCCAAGCGCCTCTCCAACGAGTTCCATATCGCGTCGACCCCCGGTGCCGGCACCCGCGTGACCATCGCGCGCTGGAAGTGAGCATGATCAGCGTCCCCGTGACGGAAGCCAGCCAGGTCGCCGACGCGCGTCGGCGGGCGGCGGCGCTCGCCGCGACCCTGGGTTTCGACGAGGTCGCGGGCGGGCGCGTCGCCCTCGTCGCGACGGAACTCGCGACCAACCTCGTCAAGTACGGCACCGCGGGCGAGATCCTGCTCGGCGCCTTCGAGGACGACACCGGGCGCGGCGTCGAGATCCTCGCCCTGGAGACCGGCCCCGGCATCGCCGACCTCGCCGCCGCGCTCCGCGACGGCCACTCGACCGGCGGCAGCCCCGGGACCGGGCTCGGCGCGGCCCGGCGCCTGTCCCAGGCCTTCGACATCGCCTCCTGGCCCGGGCGCGGGACGGCCGTGCTCGCCCGCCTTCAGGCCCGATCCGCCGGCCCGCCGGCGGTGCCGTGGTTCGGCGCCGTCGCCGTCCCTCTGCGCGGCGAGACCGTCAACGGCGACGCCTCCTGCGCGCGCCGGTACGGGGCGGGCTGGACGATCCTCGTCGCCGACGGTCTCGGGCACGGACCGAGCGCGGCCGAGGCCTCCGGTGAGGCGGTGAGGCTGTTTCGAAGCCGCGAGGCCGAGGCGCCCGCCGCGATCCTCTCGGCGATCCACGCCGGCCTGCGCCACACCCGCGGCGGCGCGGTCGCGATCGCCCGCTACGAGCCTGAGCGGGGACGGGTGCTGTTCTGCGGCATCGGCAACGTCGCGGGCGCAGTCGTGACCGGGGCGGAGACCAAGCGGATGGTCTCGCTCGCCGGGACCGCCGGCCACGTGGCGCGGCGCTTCCAGACGTTCGAGTACCCCTTCACCCCCGACAGCCTCCTCGTGATGTGCTCGGACGGCATCGGGACGAGCTGGTCTCTGGACGCCTATCCCGGCCTGCGCGGCGCCCATCCGAGCCTGATCGCCGGCGTGCTCTACCGCGACTTCGCCCGCGGCCGCGACGATGCGACGGTGGTGATCGCGCAAGGGACGGCGGCCTTCGGGGCGGCCCCGTGAGGTGGCCCCTCCTCACCCTGCCGATCCGGCACGAGGACGACGTGTTCACCGTCCGTCAGCGGGTCCGGCGGCTTGCCGGGCATCTCGGCTTCAGCAGCCCTGACCAGACGCGGATCGCGACGGCGACCTCCGAGATCGCGCGCAACGCCCACGACTACGCCGGCGGCGGCAGCGCCACCTTCGGCATCGACGAGGCGAACGGGCGCCAGTCCCTCGTCATCCGCATCGGCGACCGCGGCCCGGGCATCGCCGACCTGCCCGCGATCCTGGAGGGCCGCTACCGCTCGACCACCGGTCTCGGCATCGGCATCACCGGCTCGCGCCGCCTGATGGACCGCTTCGAGGTCGCGACCGACCTCGGCCGCGGCACCGTGGCGACCTTGGGCAAGGACCTGCCGCCGGGGCGGGATCGCCTCGCGGCCTCCGCCGTCCCGGCGCTGTCGGAGACCGTGCGCGGCTGGACGGAGGGCGCGCAGGCGGCGATGCGGGAGCAGAACCGCGACCTCCTCCGGAGCTTGGCCGAGCTTGCCGAGCGCCAGGAGGAGGCCGAGCGCCTCAACCTCGAACTCGCCGAGACCAATCGCGGCGTCGTCGCGCTCTACGCCGAGCTGGAAGTCCAGGCCGAACGCCTGCGCGAGGCCGGGGCGACGCTCGAGAGCCAGGTCCATGTCCGCACCCGGGAACTGGCCCAGGCGAACGAACGCCTGAAGGCGGAGGCCGCCGAGCGCGAGCGCATGGGCGAGGATCTGCGCCAGTCGCAGAAGATGGAGGCGGTGGGCCAGCTCACCGGCGGCATCGCCCACGACTTCAACAACCTGCTCACCGGCATCGTCGGCTCGCTGGACCTGATGCAGAGCCGCATCGCCAAGGGTCGCACGGAGAACCTGAACCGCTACATCGAGACCGCGATGGCCTCGGCCAACCGGGCCGCCGCCCTGACGCACCGCCTGCTGGCGTTCGCCCGCCGCCAGCCCCTCGACCCGGTGCCCACCGACGCCAACGCGCTCATCCGCGGCATGGCCGACCTCCTGCGCCGCAGCATCAGCGAGGCGATCGACCTGCGCATCGAGACCTCGCCCGACCTGTGGCCGACGCTGTGCGACCCGCACCAGCTCGAGAACGCGATCCTCAACCTCGCGATCAACGCCCGCGACGCCATGCCGGACGGCGGCATCCTCACCGTCCGGACCGAGAACGGCGTCTCCCCGGATGCGCGCGACCGGGCGCAGGGACCGGCCGAGTCGGTGCGCATCGCGGTGAGCGACACCGGCACCGGCATGAGCGCGGACGTGATCGCGCGCGCCTTCGACCCGTTCTTCACGACGAAGCCGATGGGCCAGGGCACGGGGCTCGGCCTGTCGATGATCTACGGCTTCGCCCGCCAGTCCGAGGGGCGGGCGCGGATCGAGAGCGTGGTCGGCCGGGGCACGACGGTCGTCATCGAGCTGCCGCGCCACAGCGGCAACGCGCGCGCGCCGGTGACGGCGGCCGGCCCGGCGGAGATGCCGCGCGGGGCCGGCGAGACGGTGCTCGTGGTCGAGGACGAGGGGATCGTGCGCGACCTCATCGTCGAGGTGCTGCACGACCTCGGCTACGCGGCGCTCCAGGCGCCCGACGGCACCGCCGGCTTGGCGGTGCTGCGCTCGCCCGCGCGGATCGACCTCTTGGTCACGGATGTCGGCCTGCCCGGCCTCAACGGCCGGCAGCTCGCCGACCAGGCCCGCGAGACCCGGCCCGACCTGAAGGTCCTGTTCATGACGGGCTACGCGGAGGGCGCCGCGACGCCCGCCGGCTTCCTCGATCCCGGCATGGCGATGATCACCAAGCCCTTCGCCGTCGACGCGCTGATGGCGCGCATCCGGGCGATGATCGAGGGGCCCTCGCCGGGTCGGGCCGCCGGCTGACGCGGACCGCGTGCCAGGTCTCACCCGCTCGGAACGGTGGATGACCGCTCCGCCGGGGCTTGAATCCCCGGCCTGCCTCGTCCAAAATTTGGAACAAATGTCGAACATCCGTCCGGCTCCACCGCGCGGGCCGCCGGACGCGCGCAGCAGGACGAGGTTGTGACCGCCCCGGTCCGCAAGGTCATCCACATCGACATGGATGCGTTCTACGCCTCCGTCGAGCAGCGCGACGATCCGGCCTTGCGCGGGCGACCGGTGGCGGTCGGCGGCTCGCGCGAGCGCGGCGTGGTGGCGGCGGCGAGCTACGAGGCGCGGGCGTTCGGCGTGCGCTCGGCGATGCCCTCCGTCACCGCGCGCCGGCTCTGCCCCGACCTCGTCTTCGTGCGCCCGCGTTTCGACACCTACCGCGCCATCTCCGACGAGATCCGCGCGGTGTTTGCCGCGCACACGCCGGTGATCGAGCCGGTCTCCCTCGACGAGGCCTACCTCGACGTCACCGGGAACCTGCAGGGGCTCCCCACCGCCACCGCGGTCGCCCGCGCCATCCGCGCCGAGATCCGGGCGCGCACCGGGCTCGTGGCCTCGGCGGGCGTCTCGTACAACAAGTTCCTGGCCAAGGTCGCCTCGGACTTCAGGAAGCCCGACGCGCTGTTCGTGATCACGCCCGCGATGGGGCCGGGCTTCGTCGAGGCGCTGCCCATCGGCCGCTTCCACGGCGTCGGCCCGGTGACGGAGGCGAAGATGCGCCGCCTTGGCATCCTCACCGGCCGCGACCTGAGGGCGCGAAGCCTCGACGACCTCGTGGCCGCCTTCGGCAGTGCCGCGCCGTACTATCACGGCGTCGCCCGCGGCATCGACGAGCGCCCGGTCCGAGCCCACCGCATCCGTAAGTCCGTCGGCGCCGAGACCACGTTCGCGGACGACACCGCCGACCCGGCCCTCCTCGCCGCGCGCTTGGCGCCGATCCTCGACAAGGTCGCGGCCGCCTGCCGCGCCAAGGGCCTCGGCGGCCGCACCGTGACCCTGAAGGTGAAGTTCTCGGATTTCGCGCAGGTGACGCGGGCGCGTTCCCTGCCCGATCCGGTGGCCGACCGCGCCGGCCTGGAGGCGGTCAGCCTCGCCCTGCTGCGCGACCTCTGCCCGCTCCGGCGCAGCGTGCGCCTCCTCGGCGTCTCGGTGTCTGCGCTGGATCACGGCCCGGCCGAGGGCCCGCGCCAACTCGGGCTCGCGATCTGAGGCGGCGGACGACGACACCGCGTCGCAGGACGCCGGCTCCGCCCGCCGGGCCCTACATCGGGACGGATGGGGCGGCGTTCCGCCCGGCAAGCGAGAGGCATCCGATGAGCGACGATCCGCGCGCGGCCGGACCGCGGCCCCCCTTCCCCGGCGATCAGCAGCAGGAGCGGCCGGGTCTGACGTCGCGGATGCGCCCGGCCCCCGACCACGGCGAGACGAGCTACGTCGGCAAGGGCCTGCTGACGGGCCGCGTCGCGCTGATCACCGGAGGCGATTCCGGCATCGGCCGCGCCGTCGCCATCGCCTACGCCCGCGAGGGCGCGGACGTGGCGATCGCGTACCTGCCCGTCGAGCAGCCGGACGCCGAGGAGACCGCGCGCTGGATCGAGAAGGCCGGGCGCCGCGCCCTGCTGCTGCCGGGGGATCTGCGCGACGCGCAGCACTGCCGCGACCTCGTCGCGCGGACAGTCACCGAGCTCAGCGGCCTCGACATCCTGGTCAACAACGCCGCCGCGCAGACCGTCAACGACGGGCTCGACGACGTGACGGCGGCCGACCTCGAAGGTGCGTTCCGGGCCAACGTGTTCGCGATCTATTATCTGTGCCAGGCGGCGGTCCCGCACATGAAGCCGGGCTCGGCCATCGTCAACTCCACGAGCCAGCAGGCCAAGATCGCCGACAAGACGATGCTGATCTACGCCGCCACCAAGGGCGCGATCGCGAGCCTGACGATCGGCCTGTCGAACCTCCTGGCGCCGCAGGGCATCCGCGTGAACTGCGTCGCGCCCGGCCCGGTCTGGACGCCGATCCAGCCGATCGTGAAGAGCCCGGAGCAGATCGAGGCGCTCGGCGCCGACACGCCGCTGGGCCGGGCCGGGCAGCCGGCGGAACTGGCGCCCGCCTACGTGCTGCTGGCCTCGCGCGAGGGCAGCTACATGACCGGCGCGCTGGTGCCGGTCACCGGCGGCACGCCGATGTTCTAAGCCGCGCCGCGGGCGCCGGAACACCGCCTGCGCCTGCGGGATTGACGACCCATCGCGACCGATCGCTCGCCCAGACCGGAGCCCACGGATGCCCCAGACCATCTCCGCCACGTTCGAGACCCGTCGCGACGCCGAGATGGCGGTGGAGCACCTCGTCCAGGAGCACGGGCTCGACCGCGCGGCGGTGACGATCGCCCCGGTCTCGGCCGACAACAGCGCCGGCACCGAGACGGCGGGCGCCGACATCGAGGACGGTCACGCGAAGGCCGACACCGAGGGCGAGCCGGCGCTCGCCGGCAGGCTCCGGGTCTCGGCGACCGTCGACCCGACGCTTGCCGACAAGGTGGAAACCTCGTTCGCGACCTACGGCGGCACGCCGTGAGGTGCGGCGCCGGCGCTTCAGTTCGAGACCTGGGAAGGTCGAGCGTCCTCCGCCGTCCCGCGCAGCGGTAGAAGCGGCCGAACGGGACGGTTCACGGCTCGGAAGTCAAGATGTCGCCAGTCACCGCGCTCGACGCCTTCCCGCGCCGGCCCATCGCGGTCAGGGCGCGGCCGTCGCGCCATCCTCACCGCCGCAGGCTCCGCACTCGTCGCACTGGCCGTCCTCGGGGGCGCAACCTGGTTCGTTGTCCTCTTCGGGCCGGGTCTCCTGCGAGATCCCTGGGTCTGGCGCCACGGACGGCCTGCCCCCGTCACGGCGATGGCGGGCTCCTGCACCGTCAAGCTGAGTTTGCTTCCCTTCTCCTGGTGCACGCTGGACGTATCGTACCGGTGCGTCGCCGGGCGCGTGGCCACGCAGTCCGTCACGGCACTCACCTTCGTCGATTTCGATCGGAGCGCGCCTCCGAGCCTCAAGGTCGACCCCGGCGACGACGAGGCGGTCGCGCTGTCCTGGTTCGTCGATGCGCTCCCCGCGCGTTGGGTCGCGCTCGTCGTCGCGTCGGGCGGCCTCGCGTTCCTCGCGGCCGTGATCGGAGGGGGCGCCTGGGCCTTGCTGAGCGAGTTCCGGCTCTATCGAACCCTGGCCCGGGACCCGAAGCCGGTCGAGGCCAGGGTCGTCGGGATGCGCCTCGTGAGCAGTCCGGGCTGGGCCCGCGAGGTCAGGTTCAGCTACCGGGCCGCCGACGGGAGCGAGCGCACGGCCAAGCAGCGCCTGAGGGTGCTCAAGGGGAAGCGCGGCGTCGCGCCCGAGCACTGGACCTACGAGGAGCCGGTCCTGCTTTCGCAGGGAGGCGACTGCCTGTTGGCTCTGGCCGGCACGCGCGGAGCGCGGCTGGTCAAGACTTCGTTCGAGCCGCTCGTGCTCACCGATGCGGAGAAGCAGCGGCTCAGGACGGTCGCGGCGTAGGCCGAGCCGGTAAGCGCCCCGCAACTCACGTCGATGCAGGACCGGCGCGGCCGGGCGTCAGGCGGCCCAGACCCGCCGGTAGAGCGCCGCGATCGCCTCAGCGTCCGGCACGACCGGGTTGTTGGCCGGCGAGCCGGAGGCCAGGGCCTGCGCCGCCATGGTCGGGATCAGGGCCTCCCAGCGCGCCGCGTCGAGGCCGTACTCCGCCGGCCCGGGCACGTCGAGGTCGTCGTTGAGCGCCTCCAATTCGGCCACCAGTCGCGCCACCGCGGCCTCATCGCCCTCCCCGTCCTGCGCGACGCCGATCGCGCGGGCGCAGGCCGCGTAGCGGCCGACCGCGCCGGGGCCCGAGAACGCGGTCACCGCCGGCAGCAGCATCGCGTTCGAGAGCCCGTGCGGCACGTGGAAGTGCGCGCCGATCGGCCGGCTCATGCCGTGCACCAGCGCCACCGAGCTGTTCGAGAAGGCGATGCCGGCTTGGCAAGCGCCGAGCATCATCGCCTCGCGCGCACCCCGATCGCCCGGATCGGTCCAGACCCGGCGCAGGTTCGGCGCGAGCGCCCGCATCGCTTCGAGCGCGAACCCGTCCGAGAACGGGTTGGCGCGGCGCGAGACGTAGGCCTCGATCGCGTGCGTGAGGGCGTCGATGCCGGTGTCGGCCGTGAGGCGCTTGGGCTTGCTCAGCGTCAGCTCGTAGTCGACGAGCGCCGCCACCGGCAGGTAGGCGAGCCCGGCGCAGAGCATCTTCTCGTCGCTCGCCTCGTCGGTGACGATGGTGAAGCGGGTCGCCTCTGAGCCGGTGCCGGCCGTGGTCGGGATCGCCACGATCGGCAGGCCGGGCGCGTCCTGGCTGTGCGGCGCCTTGTAGTTGCGCATGGGACCGCCGTGACGCGCCAGCACCGCCACGGCCTTGGCGGTGTCCATCGGGCTGCCGCCGCCGAAGCCGACGACGCAGTCGTGATCGCCCTCCGCGAGGCGCGCCAGCGCCGCCTCGACCGAGGCCACCGTCGGGTCCGGCACGGTCTCGGAAAACACCGCGCTCCGCAGGCCGGCCGCCGCGAGCCGCTCGGTCAGCGCCGCCGCCCGGCCGCCGTCGGCGAGGTAGCGGTCGGTGACGATGAAGGGTCGGGACAGGCCGAGCTGCGCCAGCACCTCCGGCAGCAGCGCCGAGGCGCCGGCCCCGATCCGCATCAGGCGCGGCAGGGCGATGGGGCTGATCATGTGTCCGTATCCTCGGGCCGGATCGCGTCCCAAGCCGTCTTCGGAAAGCCTAGGGGCCGCGCGGCCGAGCGCAAGCCCGGTTGCCGGTACGGGCTCGCGCTACGGCGCCGCCCCGGCGAAGAGCCCCTGCGCCGCCTCCACCTCGCTCGCGATGAACGCCGCGACCTCGCGGACGGGGGCGGCTGCCGGTTGTCCTCGTGGATGTGCATGTGGAAGGCGCGCGTCGGCGAGGGCTTCTCCGGCAGCATCGGCATGAGGCCGAGATAAGCCTCCGTCAGCGCTTTCGCGCGCGACCGCTGGAGCGCTTCCCGACGAAGTGGGCACCGGTTCGTCGAAAGGAAGCGCGTCAAAACAAAGGCCTAGAGCCGTGCCCGATCCAACGTGATCGGGCACGGCTCTAGGAAGAAGGGCCGGTCGTCCCGGTTGGGGACTGGAATTCATGCCGCACCCTACCCAGCCGGAATGCCCTCTGCGGGGGAGGGTGGCCCTCGCGTCGGCGGGGGTCGGGAGAGGGAGCGGATGCTTTGGCTGGCCGTGCAGCGATGCACAGCGGCTGCGAGCGGGTCCGGCTTTATCGCTCGGGCGATCCTGCTATGGTCCCGCCAAAATCGGGCCGGCTTCGGCGCACGCCCGACGATCGAGGAAGCGAACAGGAGGCGCGATGCGCACGATCGGGCATTTCATCGGCGGCAAGGCCGTTCCGGGCACGAGCGGGCGGTTCGCCGACGTGTTCCATCCCTCGACCGGCGAGGTCCAGGCCCGGGTGGCGCTGGCGAGCGCGGCCGAGCTTCGCGCGGCGGTGGTGAACGCCCGCGACGCTCAACCCGCCTGGGGCGCCACGAACCCGCAGAAGCGCGCCCGCGTGATGATGCGCTTCCTTGAACTGATTCGGGCCGAGATGGAGCCGCTGGCTGAATTGCTCGCGAGCGAGCACGGCAAGACCGTGCCCGACGCCAAGGGCGACATCCAGCGCGGCGTCGAGGTGGTGGAGTTCGCCTGCGGCATCCCGCACCTGCTCAAGGGCGAGTACACGGAGGGCGCCGGCCCCGGCATCGACGTCTATTCCCTGCGCCAGCCGCTCGGCGTGGTGGCCGGCATCACGCCGTTCAACTTCCCCGCGATGATCCCCCTGTGGAAGTGCGCCCCGGCGATCGCCTGCGGGAACAGTTTCATCCTCAAGCCCTCCGAGCGCGACCCCGGCGTGCCGCTGCGCATCGCCGAGATCTTCCTGGAGGCGGGCCTGCCGCCGGGCATCCTCAACGTCGTGAACGGCGACAAGGAGGCGGTCGACGCGATCCTCGACGACGACGACATCCGCGCGGTGGGCTTCGTCGGCTCTTCCTCGATCGCCGAGTACATCTACGTCCGCGCCGCCCAGACGGGGAAGCGCGCGCAGTGCTTCGGCGGCGCCAAGAACCACATGATCGTCATGCCCGACGCTGACATGGGGCAAGCGGTCGACGCGCTGATCGGCGCCGGCTACGGCTCGGCCGGCGAGCGCTGCATGGCGATCTCGGTGGCCGTGCCCGTCGGCGAGGGCACCGCCGACCGGCTGATGGAGCGGCTGATCCCGCGGGTCGAGGCCCTGAAGATCGGCCCGTCGCACGACGCGTCGGCCGATTACGGTCCGCTGGTGACGCGCGAGGCCGTGGAGAAGGTCCGGGGCTACATCGAGACCGGCGTCTCCGAGGGGGCGGACCTCGCCGTCGATGGCCGCGGCTTCAAGCTCCAGGGCTACGAGAACGGCTTCTACATGGGCGGCTCGCTGTTCGACCGCGTGACGCCGGACATGACGATCTACAAGGACGAGATCTTCGGCCCCGTCCTGTCCGTGGTGCGGGCGCGGGATTACGAGGAGGCGCTGGCGCTCCCCTCGACGCACCAGTACGGCAACGGCGTCGCCATCTTCACCCAGGATGGGGACGCGGCGCGCGACTTCACCGCGCGGGTCAACGTCGGCATGGTCGGCGTCAACGTGCCGATCCCGGTGCCGATCGCCTACCACACCTTCGGCGGCTGGAAGCGCTCCGGCTTCGGCGACCTCAACCAGCACGGGCCGGACTCGATCCGCTTCTATACGAAGACCAAGACGGTGACGCAGCGCTGGCCGTCGGGCATCAAGAGCGGCGCGGAGTTCTCGATCCCGACGATGCGCTGAGCCAACCCTCCCCCTCTGCGGGGGAGGGTGCAGAGCGGAGCGAAGCGGGAGAGGGGAGCGGCCCTCTCCGGCATACGGCGCTCCCCTCTCCCGACCCACTTCGCGGGCCACCCTCCCCCGCAGAGGGGGGAAGGAAACGCCGGCGATCAGGAGAACCAGCGATGCGCTTCGGGCTCGACGAGGATCAGGTCGCGATCCGGGACATGGCGGCGGCCTTCGCCGCCGCGCACATCGCGCCCCATGCGCTCGACTGGGACGCGCGCCGGCACTTCCCCGTCGAGACGTTTCGCGCGGCGGCGGCGCTCGGCATGGCCGCCATCACCGTGCGCGAGGATGTCGGCGGCTCGGGTCTCAGCCGGGTCGACGCGAGCCTGATCTTCGAGGCCCTGGGCGAGGGCTGCCCGACGGTGGCGGCCTTCCTCTCGATCCACAATCTCTCCGCCTGGATCATCGACGCCTTCGGCAGCGAGGCGCAGCGCCGCCGCTGGCTCCCGGCGCTCGCGCGGATGGACCTCATCGCGAGCTACTGCCTCACCGAGGCCGGCTCCGGCTCGGACGCGGCGGCACTGCGCACCCGCGCCGTGCGCGAGGGCGACCATTACGTCCTGAACGGCGAGAAGCAGTTCATCTCGGGCGCGGGCGCCAGCGACCTCTACCTGTGCATGGTCCGCACCGGCGGCGAGGGCGCCAAGGGCGTCTCGGCGATCCTCGTGGAGAAGGACACGCCCGGCCTCTCGTTCGGCGCCAACGAGCGCAAGATGGGCTGGAACGCGCAGCCCACCCGCGCGGTGCGCTTCGATTCCTGCCGGGTGCCGGTGGAGAACCGCCTCGGTGCGGAGGGCGAGGGTTTTGGCTTCGCCATGGCCGGCCTCGACGGCGGGCGGCTCAACATCGCCGCCTGCGCGCTGGGCGGGGCGCAGGCGGCGCTCGACAGAACGGTCGCCTACCTCGGCGACCGTCGCGCCTTCGGCCAAAAACTCTCCGGATTCCAGGCCTTGCAGTTCCGGCTGGCCGACATGGCGACCGACCTGGAGGTGGCCCGCGCGTTCCTGCGCCACGCGGCCGCCGCCCTCGACGCGAAGGCACCCGAGGCGACCAAGCTCTGCGCCATGGCCAAGCGCCACGTCACGGACGCGGCCTTCCACGTCGCCAACGAGGCGCTGCAACTGCACGGCGGCTACGGTTACCTCGCCGATTACGGCATCGAGAAGATCGTCCGGGATCTGCGCGTCCACCAGATCCTGGAGGGCACCAACGAGATCATGCGGGTGATCATCGCCCGCGCGCTCCTCGGGGGGCGCTGATGTCCGACGTGATCGTCGAGCGCGTCGGGTCGCTCGGGCGCATCCGCCTCGACCGGCCGCGGGCGCTGAACGCACTGACCCACGGCATGGTCGGCGCGATCGATGCGGGTCTGGACCGGTTCCTCGCCGATCCGAACGTCGCCGCGATCCTGCTCACCGGCGAGGGCGAGCGCGGCTTGTGCGCCGGCGGCGACCTTCGCTCGCTCTACGAGACGGACGGGACGTCGTTCGCGGAAACGTTCTGGCGCGACGAGTACCGGCTCGACGCCCGCATCGCCCATTGCGAAAAGCCGTTCGTGGCGGTGATGGACGGCATCACCATGGGCGGCGGCGTCGGGCTGTCGGGGCATGCCCGCCACCGCATCGTCACCGAGCGTTCGCGCATCGCCATGCCGGAGACCGGCATCGGCTACCTGCCCGACGTCGGCGGGACGTGGCTGCTGCCGCGCGCGCCCGGCGAGACCGGGACCTATCTCGGGCTGACCGGCGAGGCGTTCGGTGCCGCCGACGCGATCCTGTCGGGCTTCGCCGACGCCCTCGTGCCGGCGGGAGCCCTCCCCGGCCTGATCGAGGCCCTCACCGCCCTCCCCCCGAGCGCCGACGACGCGGCCGTGCGCGCGCTGATCGCGCGCGCGGCGCGGGCGCCGGAGGCGGCCCCGCTCGCGGGCGCGCGGGCGGTGATCGACCGCTGCTTCGCCTTCGACCGGGTCGAGGATATCCTCGCCGCGCTCGCCGCCGACGGCTCCGACTTCGCGATCCGAACGCACGCGACGCTGCTGGAGAAATCGCCCGCGAGCCTCGTGCTCACGCTGTGCCTGCTCCGCCTCGGGCGCGCCTCCGCGACGCTCGAAGCCTGCCTGGAGCGCGAGTTCCAGGCCTCGCTCGCCCTGCTCGCCGAGGGCGATTTTCGCGAGGGCATCCGCGCCGCGGTGATCGACAAGGACAAGGCCCCGCGCTGGTCGCCGGCGACGCTGGCGGAGGTCGATCCGGACAGGATCGTGCGCTGGCTGGAGCCGCGGGCGGCACCGGTGTTTCCGGAGCGTGCCGTCGAGCCGAACTGACCCGCATCCTCCGCTCCGACCACCTCATCTCGAAGGGCCGGAGCGCGGGGGCGGTCTCGAAGAAGGGATTCGGCACGCATGGCGATTTCGGGAGCCCTCCTTCGAGGCCGCTTACGCGGCGCCTCAGGATGAGGTGGTGGGTGAAAATCGGTTGGGTTTCGATAGACCTGTAAAGCAGGCTCAAGGCCGCGCCTCGCGCAGGACGGGACGGGAGGATCACGGATGAGCGCACCGCAAACGATCGCCTTCATCGGGCTCGGCAACATGGGCGGGCCGATGGCGGCCAACCTCGTCCGGGCCGGCTTCAGCGTGCGCGGGTTCGACCTGAACCCGGCCTCCCTGGAGGCAGCCGGGGCGGAGGGCGTCGCGGTGGCCGGCTCCGTCCTGGAGGCGGCCGAGGGCGCGCACGCCGTGGTGACGATGCTGCCGGCCGGCCGCCCCGTGGTCGAGGTCTGGTCGCAACTCGCCGAGGCGGTGCCCGCCGGCACGCTGCTGATCGATTCCTCGACGATCGACGTCGAGAGCGCCCGCGCGGCGCACGCGCTGGCCGACGCCCGCGGCTGCCCGGCGATCGACGCGCCGGTCTCCGGCGGCACCGGGGGCGCGAAGGCCGGTACGCTCACCTTCATGGCCGGCGGCTCGGACGGAGCCTTCGCCGCCGCCGAGCCGATCCTGAGGCGCATGGGCAAGAGCGTGTTCCACTGCGGCGCGGCCGGCGCGGGGCAGGCCGCCAAGATCTGCAACAACATGATCCTCGGCATCTCGATGATCGGGGTGTGCGAGGCCTTCGCGCTGGCGGAAAAACTCGGGCTGCCGCAGCAGGCGCTGTTCGACGTGGCCTCGGTCTCGTCCGGCCAGTGCTGGTCGCTGACCACCTACTGCCCGGTGCCGGGGCCGGTGCCGGCCTCGCCCGCTAACGCCGGCTACAAGCCGGGCTTTGCCGCCGGGCTGATGCTGAAGGACCTCAGGCTCGCGCAGGCGGCGGCTAAGAGCGCGGGCGCGTCGACGCCGCTGGGCGCCGAGGCCGAGCGGCTCTACGCCGCCTTCGACGCGGGCGGACAGGGCGCGCGGGACTTTTCCGCGATCATCCATATGCTGCGCGGGCGGAGCGAGGAGCCTTGAGCATGGACGAGACGATCCTCACCGAGACGCGCGGACGCGTCCGGCTGATCACGCTGAACCGGCCGAAGGCGCTGAACGCCATCGACGCGCAGCTCACCCGCGAACTGATCGCGGCGGCCCTCGCGGCGGACGCCGATCCGGGCATCGGCTGCATCGTGATCACCGGCTCGGCTCGGGCCTTTGCAGCCGGCGCCGACATCAAGGAGATGCAGGCGGCCACCTACGCCGAGATGTACGCGGGCGACCGCTTCGCGGAGTGGGAGCGGTTCACGGCGGTCCGCACGCCGATCCTCGCGGCGGTGGCGGGCTACGCGCTGGGCGGCGGCTGCGAACTCGCGATGATGTGCGACCTGATCCTGGCCGCCGACACGGCGCAGTTCGGCCAGCCCGAGATCAAGCTCGGGGTGATGCCCGGCATCGGCGGCAGCCAGCGGCTCACCCGCTTCGTCGGCAAGGCCAAGGCGATGGAGATGTGCCTGACCGGGCGCATGATGGACGCGGCCGAGGCCGAGCGCGCCGGCCTCGTCTCGCGGGTACTCCCCGCGGACCTGCTCCTCGCCGAGGCGATGACTGTGGCCGAGACGATCGCATCGATGTCGCTGCCGATCGCGATGATGACCAAGGAGGCGGTCAACCGCGCCTACGAGACCACGCTGACCGAAGGCGTGCGCTTCGAGCGCCGGGTGTTCCACGCGATGTTCGCGACGGCCGACCAGAAGGAGGGCATGGCCGCCTTCGTCGAGAAGCGGCCGGCGCAGTTCGGGCACAGTTAGGCAACTTCTTTCCCTCTCCTCTCTGCGGGCTAGCAGATGCACCCATCTCTCGACGCGATCGGATGAGGCGCGGGTCCCCTCTCCCCGCACGCGGGGAGAGGCCCGGCTGCACCTTGCCGTGCAGCCGGGACGCGAGAGGCGAAGCCGAAGCGACGGTGAGGGGCCGAGCCCGGACGCGGCGCATCCGGTTTCCCTCCTCACCGTCGGCTGCCGCCTCGCTTGGCCGACGCCCCAAGTCGGGCCTGCCCGACTTGAGCACCAAAGATCGGAGCTCGGGTAGACCCGAGGTCCGTGGTCGGCAAAGCCCTTTCCCCGCAAGCGGGGCGAGGGGATGCGCGGCCCCCGACGCGTCAAGCGCCGGGATGTGTGAAGCCGCAAGCGCAGAGGGGGGAGGGATGCGGCACGCGATCGAACGCCTTCCGGCCGGGGAACCGAGAATCAAAAACCCAAAACCACAGGGAGAACGCCGATGCCGAGCTTTCGCGAATCCCGAGACTTCCTGCTCGCCCATCGCACCGACTACGCGGCCGCCTATGCCGGCTTCCGGTGGCCGGACGCGGCGGCGTTCAACTGGGCGCTCGACTGGTTCGACGCCGACCTCGCGACCGCGCCCGAGAGCCGCGACAGGCCGGCGCTGTGGATCGTCGACGCGGCGTCCGGCGTCGAGACCAAGCGCTCCTTCTCCGAGATGAGCCGCCGCTCGAACCAGGTCGCCAACCACCTGCGCGGCCTCGGGCTGTCCCGCGGCGACCCCCTGCTGCTCCTGCTCGGCAACGTGCCGGCCCTGTGGGAGACGATGCTCGCGGCGATGAAGCTCGGCGCCGTGGTGATCCCGGCGACCACGCTGCTGACGACTGAGGAACTCGCCGACCGGCTGGAGCGCGGCCGGCCCAGGGTGATCGTGGCGGGTCCCGAGCAGGTCGCGAAATTCACCGGGCTCGACGCCGGCCCGGCCGTGCGCGTCACCACCGGGCCGGCCGAGCCGGGCTGGCGCCCCTACGACGCCGGGTTCGCCGAGCCAGAGACCTTCGCGCCGGACGGGCCGACGCGGGCCGGCGATCCGCTGCTGCTGTACTTCACCTCCGGTACGACGGCGAAACCCAAGCTCGTGCGGCATAGCCACCGCTCGTACCCGGCAGGCTCCCTCTCGACGATGTACTGGCTCGGGCTTCAGCCCGGCGACATCCACTGCAACGTCTCCTCGCCGGGCTGGGCCAAGCACGCGTGGTCGTCGGTCTTCGCCCCCTGGAACGCGGGCGCCACCGTGTTCGTGGTGAACCAAGCGCCGTTCTCCGCCCCGGCGCTGCTCGCCGTGCTAGGGCGCTGCCGCGTCACCACGCTCTGCGCCCCGCCGACCGTGTGGCGGCTGATGATCCAGGAGGACCTGACCGGGTACGACTTGGCGCTCCGCGAGGTGTGCGCGGCGGGCGAGCCCCTCAACCCGGAGGTGATCGATCGGGTCGGCCGGGCCTGGGAGCTGACGATCCGCGACGGCTACGGCCAGACCGAGACCACGGCCCTGGTCGCCAACACGCCCGGACAGGCGGTCAGGCCCGGCGCCATGGGCCGCCCGCTCCCAGGCTACACGGTGCGCGTCCTCGACATCGACGGGGAGCCGGCGACCGAGGGCGAGGTCTGCCTCGCACTGGGCGTGCATCGTCCCGCCGGCCTGATGCAGGGCTACGACGACGGCGCCGGCACCCTCGTCGGGGCCGAGGGCGCGGTCTACCGCACCGGAGACGTCGCCTTCGTGGAAGCCGACGGCACGCTGACCTTCGTCGGACGCGCCGACGACGTGTTCAAGTCGTCGGGCTACCGCATCAGCCCGTTCGAACTGGAGAGCGTGCTGCTGGCGCACGCGGCGGTCGCCGAGGCCGCGGTGGTGCCGGCACCCGACGCCATCCGCTACACGATCCCGAAGGCCTACGTCGCGCTGGTGGCCTCGGCCGAGCCGAACGCCGAGACGGCACTCGACATCTTCCGCTTCACCAACGCGCGGCTCCCTCCCTACAAGCGCCTGCGCGCGATCGCGTTCGTCGCCGACCTGCCCAAGACCATCTCCGGCAAGATCCGCCGGGTGCAGCTCCGCCGCCTGGAGCACGAGGGCGCCGCCGATGATCCGCAGCGCGGCCGCGCCTTCGCGCAGTCGGACTTTCCCGAGCTGAGGGCGGAGGAGCGCAAGCCCGGCTGAGCCGTCCGGGGCGCCCGCGTCGGCGGCCCTACCCAGGCGGCCGCGGCGGGAGCCGGCCGCCGCGCGTCGTCCGCGGCGCGGCGTAGGCCAGCGTAGCGTGCGCGGGCGTCGGATGGCGGATCTTGGAAGGGCGCCCGCAGGCCCGCATCCGCCGGTCGGCCTCCCGCCAGTCCGGCAGGCCGGGATCGACGGCCTCCCAGCGCGCGACGGAGGCCTCGTCGCACCACGCGGCGAGCTTGGCCATCGCGGCGCGGTGGTCGCCGGCCAGGATGTAGGCGTGCAGGGCCGCCGCGTCGGTCCAGGCGGTGAGTGTCCAGAAGGTCAGCCCGCGGTCGGCGAGGATCGCCCCGTCGAGGTAGCCGGCGGCGCGCCGCGCCTGCTCGGCCGAACGGTACGCGCGCGGCGCGAAGGCCGGCACGAGACGCCAGGAGCGCAGGCGCAACCGCGTCAGGCTGATCGTTGGCATGTCGGCATCCCCGCGACCCGAGCGCCGACGCTACCATAGGTCCCGCGCCGCGTTGCCGTGCGGCCGGTCAGCCGTGGCGGCTGTCCAGGCGCGGTCCGCCGAGGCTGATCCGGCCGGTCTGGGTGCGGTGGCTGCCGTAGGAGGGCGGGGCGTAGGGGCGGCGCGACAGGTCGTAGAGGGTGTTGCCGACGAGGCCCGCGGCGCGGCGCAGGGTCGAGCCCTCGCAGGTGGCCGCGATCCGCACCCCGAGCTCGTGGGTGTGGCTGCGTCCGTAGAGGTAGACCGCGAGCCGCGCCCGCGTCGCCTCGGGGATGCCGTCGACGAGGACGGTCAGCGTCTCGGAATCCGCGCGGGCAATCCGCCCGAGGGCCTCCGGCGAGATCGGGCAGTCGGCGGCCGGATCGTCGACGCTGAGCGAACGGGCCTGGGTCATGGCAGCACCTGTTGGCTGGGTTCGATCCAAGATGAAAGCGAAAAGGTTAACGAACCCTTGTCAGGCCAAGCGACCGCCCGGATCACGTCGCCCCCCAATTCCTGGCACACCGCCGCAAGACGGCACGCCTATGTTCTCATGGTTTCAAGACCTAAATCTCACTCGTGAAGATCGTTGTAAATCTTCCTTAACCACGTTGATCCAGAAATGTGGACATGACCTGACAGGAGCTTGACGTGACGCGCCTCCCCCTCGCGGCCCTTCTGCTGGGTGTCAGCATGACGGCCCATGCCGCCGACCTGCCGCTGCGCGGCTCGATCCAGACCTTCGATCCGCCGCCGTCCGCCTTCACCTGGACGGGGTTCTACCTCGGCCTGAACGTCGGCGCCGCGGCGGCGGGCGACTTCCGCGCGGAGACGTTCGCGCCGCTGCCGCAGGCCGAGTTCCGCACCTCGCTGGGCGGCTTCACCGGCGGCGGCACGCTCGGCTACAATTACCAGTTCACGCCCGGCAGCGGGTTCGTCGTCGGCATCGAAGTGGACGGCGGCTACGCGGATTTGCACAATCGCACGTCCTTCGGCCTGCCGGGTTACCGCTTCCAGGCGAGCGGCGGCCTCGACACCGACAGCTACTTCGTCTCGCTGCGCGGTCGCGCCGGCTACGCCTTCGGGCCGATGCTGGCCTACGCCACCGGCGGCTGGTCCGCGACCGAGGTGGGGTTCTCAGGCAGCGTGACGGTCCCATCGGTCGGGCACTTCAAGGGCTACGACGGCGCCTACGCCAAGTCGATGCCGATCGACGGCTACACCGTCGGCGCCGGCCTCGAATACGCGGTGATGCGGAACGTCTCGGTCAAGGCGGAATACCTCTACGCCGACCTCGACCGCACGATGCACCAGTACTACCATGGCGTCCCGCTGCACTTCAGCGGCGGCCTCGACGTGCATCAGGTCAGGATCGGCGCGAACTACCGCTTCGACGGCTTCCCCGGCGGGGTGCTCGGCCTCTGACGCCGCGCCGTCGGAGGATCGGCGGTCCAGCCCTGACGCAGGCGGCGGCCGCCGTGCTCAGCGCAGGCGCCGAGTTCACAGCGGCCTCCTCACGATCCGCGCGGCCAGCCCGACGATGCCCTCGCGGAACAACAGCACGCAGAGCACGAAGACCACGCCCTGGATGATCGTCACCCAGGCGCCGAACTGGGCGAGGTAGGTCTCCATCGTCACGATCACCAGGGCGCCGACGATCGGGCCGAACACCGTGCCCATGCCGCCCACCAGCGTCATCAGCACCACCTCCCCCGACATCGCCCAGTGCACGTCGGTGAGCGAGGCCAACTGGAATACGATCGCCTTGGTGGAACCGGCGAGACCCGCGAGCGTCGCCGACAGCACGAACACGGCGAGCTTGTACTGGTTGACCCGGTAGCCGAGGGAGATCGCGCGGGGCTCGTTGTCGCGGATCGCCTTCAGCACCTGCCCGAACGGCGAGTGG
>NZ_CAXTBY010000020.1:0-49994 GCF_964242245.1 uncultured Methylobacterium sp.
GCCCCCCGGATCGTCCTGGATCAGCTCCGCCGTGCAGGAGGCGCCGACGATCATCGCCTGCGGCTTGAAGCGCGCATAAGCCGCGGCCGCCGCATTCTTGAAGATCTCGGCGGTGTCGGAGCCGAGATCCCGCGCCTGGAAGGTGGTGTAGGTGACGGGCGGGCGCGCGTCGCGGCGCTCGATCATCGTGAACAGCAGGTCGGCGTAGGTGTCGCCCTGCGGCGCGTGCAGCACGTAGTGCAGGCCCGTCATCGCGGTGGCGACGCGCATGGCGCCGATATGGGGGGGGCCTTCGTAGGTCCAGAGGGTGAGCTGCATGGCCTCAGACCTCCAGCCGGGTGCGGCGCACGAGCGGGCGCGCAAAGAGTTCGGCGAGGTCGCCGGCCTGGTCGTAGCCCTGGATCGGCGTGAACAGCAGCTCGATCGACCACTTGGTCGCGAGCCCCTCCGCCTCCAGCGGGTTGGCGAGCCCAAGGCCGCAGACCGTGAGGTCGGGTTTTTCCGCCCGCGCCCGGTCCATCTGGTCGTCGAGGCTCTGGCCCTCGACGATCCGCGTGCCGGAGGGCAGCAGGGCGAGTTCCTCGGCCAGATGCCCGCGGTGCAGGTAGGGCGTGCCGACCTCGGTCAGCCCCATGCCCATCTCGCGGGCGAGGAACCGGGCGAGCGGCACTTCGAGCTGCGAATCGGGGAAGAAGAACACCCGCTTGCCCGCGAGTCTTTCGCGGTGGTGTTCGAGCGCCTTCGCGCCGCGCGCGCGGCCCGGCGCGGTCACCGCCTCGAAGCGGGCGGCGGGCACCCGCCACGCGTCGGCTGCGGCCTTGAGCCAGCGCGTCGTGCCCTCGACGCCGAGCGGGAACGGCGCCGGCAGCCGCGTGGCGCCCCGCGCTTCCAGGGCCTTGGCCGTATCGGTGAGGAAGGGCTGCGCCAGCAGGATGGCGGTGCTCGGCCCGACCGGCGGCAGGCCGCCCGCCTTCCGCGCCGGCAGGAACGCGACGTTTTCGATGCCGAGTTCCGAGAAGATGCGAAGGAACTGGTCCTCGACTACGTCGGCGAGCGCACCCACCACCAGCAGCGCCGGCGCGGCGTCCGCGGCCGCCCGCGGCATCTCGGGGACGAGTGCGGCGAGGCACGCGTCCTCCCCTTGCGTGAAGGTGGTCTCGATGCCGCTGCCCGAGTAGCTCAGCACCCGCACGTCCGGCGAGAAGGTCGCCGACAGGCGCTGCGCGGCGCGGCCGAGATCGAGCTTGATCACCTCCGACGGGCAGGAGCCGACGAGGAACAGCAGCCGGATCTCGGGGCGGCGCTCGATCAGGCGCCGCACCACCCGGTCGAGCTCCTCGTTCATGTCGGCGATGCCGGCGAGATCCCGCTCGTCGATGATCGCGGTGGCAAAGCGCGGCTCGGCGAAGATCATCACGCCGGCCGCCGACTGGATCAGGTGGGCGCAGGTGCGCGAGCCGACCACGAGGAAGAACGCGTCCTGGATCTTGCGGTGTAGCCAGACGATGCCGGTGAGCCCGCAGAACACCGCGCGCTGGCCGCGCTCCTGGCGGATCGCGACGTCGCCACAGCCGGATTCGGCGGGCAGCGGGAGGGCGAACGGGGCGTTCATTGCGCCACCATCGCGGTGCGGTGCGAACCCTGCGGCGCCTGCAGCCGGGCGGCCCGGAGCTTGAGCAGGAACTGGGTCGCGTTGACGGCGTAGGAGGCGTAGGCCGAAAGCGCCAGCCACATCAGGCCGTCGGTGCCGAGCAGGCCGAAGGCGAGCGCGGCGAGGTAGGCGGTGTGGAGCGCCAGCACCAGCATGCTGACCACGTCCTCCCAGTAGAAGGCCGGGGCGAACAGGTAGCGGCCGAACACCGCCTTCTCCCAGATCGAGCCGGTGACCATGATCGCGTAGAGCAGCGCGGTCTTGGCCAGCACCGAGAGGTTGGCGGCGAACACCCCCTCCCCCGTCGCCAGGGTGCGCAGGACGAGGCCGAGGCTCACCAGGAACACGAGGAATTGAAGCGGGGCGAGAAGCCCCTGGACCAGGGTCCAGCGGGTGGCGTCGCGGCGGGCACGCTCGTCCGTCGTGTAGAGCGGTGGCCGTGTCGTGCGGTCCGTCGGACCCATGCCCTAACCCCATCCCTGCCGTTGCGGGCCGCCTCTCGCAAGGGCGGCTTGGAGCGAAGCCTAGGAACAGCTCGAAAAAGTGTCAAGCGCGCTTTACGTCAAATATGACTGACAATGGCCTCGAAGCATTCTTATTCGATTCGACCATTGCCATCCGCGGCGGGAAGCGTATCGTCGTGGTCAAGCCGGCCCACGATAGAGGGTGGCAGCGCAGGGAGCCTGAGCCCCTGGCCAACCCGGGCTATGAATACAGCAAGCCGCCGGCGACATTGGAGAGGGACCAATGGATGACTTGAGGCGCTCCGAGGGGCGAAACGCCATTCTTGCCCTGGCCCGAGAGATGGCCACGGCCTGCGAGATCGACACCGAGGCACCACCCCAGAGGCAGCAGATCTCCGAGCGCTGGCACGGCCAACTCTCCCGCGTCGTCGAGGCGGAGATCATCCCGCGGCTGATGCTCGCCCACCGGATGGAGGCGAGCACCCGGGGGCCCGGCCCGCGCAAGCCGACCGTCGAAGACATCGAGGCCTTCGCCGCCCTCGTCCTGGCGCCGGCCGGCGAGGTGGTGGAGGGGCGCATCGCGGCGCTGGTCGACGACGGCCTCGCCCTCGACAGCCTGCTCCTCGACCTGCTGGCCCCCACCGCCCGCCACCTCGGCGTGCTGTGGGACGAGGACCTCTGCGATTTCGCCGAGATGACCATCGCGATGGGCCGCCTCCAGCGCATCATGCACGACCTGACCCGGCGCTACGGCGGCGAGACGGGGGGACACCGGGACGGGCGCAGCATCCTGCTCAGCCTCTGTCCCGGCGAGACGCACCTGTTCGGGCTGTCGATGATCGAGCAGTTCTTCCGGGATGCGGGTTGGGACGTGACGAGCACGGCGCTCGCACCGGTGGGCGAGATCCTGAACCAGGCGCGCACCGCGTGGTTCGACGTGATCGGCCTGTCGCTCGGCTGCGAGGTCCTTCTGCCGACGCTGGCCAAGACCGTTCACGAGTTGCGTCGCGTCTCGTTCAATCCCGCCGTCCGCGTCCTGGTCGGTGGCCCGATCTTCGTCGACAACCCGGCCCACATCGAACTCGTCGGCGCGGATGCGACGGCGGCGGATGCGCGCCGGGCGGTCGCCGCGGCGGAGTTCATGCTTGATCTGCGGGCGGGAGCCTGCTGAAAGACCCCATCGACGACGTCACGAAGCGGTGAGACTTGACCAGCTTGGCACCTCACGCTGCGCAGAACCCCTCCGCAGCCCTTCGCAAGACCCTGGGTGCCCTCGGCGGAGAGGCGGCGGGCCTCCTCGTCGCGGCCGCGACCGACCTGTCCCTCATCGTCGATGCGGACGGCGTGATCCGTGATGCCGCCTTCGGGGCGGCCGATCTCACTGGAGAGGGCTGCGACACGTGGCTCGGCCGCCGCTGGATCGACACCGTCACGATCGAGAGCCGCCCGAAGGTCGACGCCCTGCTGAGGGACGCCGCCCCCGGCGCCGTGACGCGCTGGCGGGAGGTGAACCACCCCTCCGTCTCCGGCAACGACCTGCCCATCCGCTACGCCGCGATGCGGCTCGGAACCGACGGCTCGATCATCGCCATCGGCCGCAACCTGCGCGCCACCGCCGCGCTCCAGCGCAAGCTGGTCGAGACGCAGCAGGCGCTGGAGCGCGACTACCTGCGCCTGCGCGGTGCCGAGACCCGCTACCGCATGCTGTTCCAGCTCGGCAGCGAGCCGGTGCTCGTCGTCGATGCGGGGACGCGCCGCGTCACCGAGGCGAACCCTGCGGCCGTCCGCCTCATCGGCCGCCCCGAGAAGCGCATCCTCGGCCAGGACGCGGTGGAACTGTTCGAGGCCGCCAGCGCCCGCGAGGTCGAGGCGCTGTTCTCCGGCCTGCGCGCCACCGGACGGGCGGACGACGTCGAGGCCCGGCTCGGCAGCGCGCGCACGCGGGTCTCGGCCTCCCTGTTCCGGCAGGGCAGTTCCGCGAGCGTGCTCCTGCGCCTGACCGGCTCGGAGGCGGTCGCCGTCGGCGCCGAAGCCCGCGGCCCGCTCCTCGACGTGATCGAGGGCATCCCCGAGGGCTTCGTCGTCACCGACATGCAGCGGCGGGTCCTGGCCGCCAACGGCGCCTTCCTCGATCTGGCCCAGGTCGCGACCGAGGAGCAGGCCCGCGGCCTGCCGATCGACCGCTGGATCGGCCGCGAGGAGACCGAGGCCGCGACCCTGTTCGCGACGCTGAAGGAGCACGGCTCGGTCCGGCACTTCGTCACCGGCCTGCGCGGCCAGCTCGGCGCCCTGGAGGAGGTCGAGATCGCCGCCGTCGCCGTGCCGCACGGCCGCCCGCCCTGTCTCGGCTTCACCATCCGCGGCGCCCCGCGCCGGGCGGTCGCCGCCGTCAGTCCCGGCGCGCACGAGCTGCCGCGCTCGGTCGAGCAGATGACCGAGCTCGTCGGCCGCGTCTCCATGAAGAACCTCGTGCGCGAGACCACGGACCTGATCGAGCGGCTCTGCATCGAGGCGGCGCTGCGCATCACCCGCGACAACCGCGCGTCGGCGGCCGAGATGCTGGGCCTGAGCCGCCAGGGCCTCTACGCGAAGCTGCGCCGCTACGGCATCGGCGACCTCGACGGGCCGGATTTTCCGGACGCCTGAGCGCGGTCGATCACTCCGCGGCGCGCACCGCCGGTCGCGCCGGTTCCAGGCCGGACCCGACCCTTGCCCTGGCATCCGCCACCGCCTTGCGCGCCGTATCGACCGCCAGCGCCAGCGCGCCGAATCCGGGTGACTGCGTGCCGTTGTCCCGCGCATGCCGCAGCACGTCGGCCGACAGCGCGTCGACCTCGACGGCCAGCGCGTCGAGGTCGGCCTTCGCGGTCGCGGCGCGGGCGCTGTCGAGGATCTCGATCAGGCGGTCCAGGACTTCGTCGATGCGCGCGCGGCGCGTCCGCGCGATGCGCTGGCTCAGCCACGCCAGCGCCGATCCGAGGCCGCCGCCGACCGAGGCAAGGACGTAGATCCAGTCCTGGTAGCGGTCGAGGAACGAGCGCTGCTCGCGCTCGTAGTAGTCGATCGCGCCGGGATGGATCGGCAGCCGCGCGCTCGTGGCCGCCACGGTCGTCTCGTAGCTCGGCGCCAGCATGTAGTCGCCCGCTGGCGTCGTGGCGTCGTACTGGGTCCGCAACTCGAACAGGTGCTGCGTCGCGTCCGCCGCGGTGCTCCGGCTGAGGGCCGAGGTCGCCATCAGGCGGTACGAGCTGCCGACGGTCTTGACCTCCTCGGGCGGCAATTTCGGGTTGCCGCCGAAGATGCCGGCCGGCATCGTCACCGCCTGGAGCCGCGGCAGGCGCTCGATGATCGCGTCGGCGTCCTCCACCGAGACGAAGGCGACCCTGCGGGTGCGGCTCGCCGCAGCCACGCTCTGGACGAGGGCCTGCGCGGCCGCCGCGGCCGGGGCGATGATCGCCACCACGGCGTCGATCTTCCGGGCCTTGAAGGCCGCGGTGAGTTCGTCGGGCTCGGTCTGGACGAGCAGCACGCCGTCGTCGGGAACCGGACCGGCCGGCGCCTCGGTCAGCAGGGTCAGCCCGTAATAGGCGAGCAGGCGGTTCAGCACCGCGCGGTCGGCGTCGCGGTGGGCGACGATGCCGAGGCGCTTGCGGGCGAGATCCGGGAACCGGGTGATGCCGCCGGGCTGCGGCGAGGCGATGATCATCGCCTGATCGCGCAGGATCGCCAGCGTCAGGCCGTTCGTCGGCATCGACACGTCGGGCCGGACCACGGCGAGGTCGGCGCGGCCCTCCTCCAGCGCCCGGGCGCTGTCGCGGACGTCGTCGTAGGCGATCACCTTCAGGCGGATGTTCTCGCCGCCGTGTGCCAGCGCCGCGGCGTAGGCCCGGATCAGCGGCGGCTCGGTGCCGTCGCTCGGCGCCACCGCGACCGTCAGGGTCGTCGCCCGCGACAGGTAGAGCGCCAAGCCGGACAGGACCGCCAGCACCAGGGCTGCGGCCAGGAACACGAACTCACGCCTGAACGCCCATGATCGCAAGCCCGGCGTTCCTCTTCGCGTAGGAGCGCCACACTGCGCCGCCGCGCCCGGCACCTCAAGCGGCTGCGCTCGACCGCGCCGCATCGATAAAAATTAGACACCGGAAGTGTCATTAAAACTTGACACTCGTCCTGGCGAAAACCTAGCTTCGTCGGTATGGCGACACCGGCCCCCAGCGCACTCGTCGAACTCCTGAAGCCGATCACGTGGTTCGCGCCGATGTGGGCCTTCGCCTGCGGCGTCGTCTCGTCCCCCGCATCGACCCGCGGTCAGTGGCCGGTGATCATGCCCGGGATCGTGCGCACGGGCCCACTCGTCTGCGCGACGAGCCAGGCGGTCAACGACTGGTACGACCGCCACGCCGATGCGATCAACGCGCCGAACCGCCCGACTCCCTCCGGCCGCATGCCGGGCCGCTGGGGCCTCTCCGTCGCCGCCGCCTGGACGGGCCTGTCGCTGCTGGTCGCGGCCGTCCTCGGACCCTGGATCCTCGGCGCCGCGATCTTCGGCCTCGTGCTCGCCTGGATCTACGGCGCTCCGCCCCTGCGCCTGAAGCGCAACGGCTGGTGGGGCAACGCGGCGGTGGCGATCTGCTACGAGGGGCTGCCCTGGTTCACGGGCGCGGCGGTCATGGCTGCTCCCGTGCCCGATTACCGCGTGCTGCCCGTGATCGGAGGTCCGTGATGGCGCCGTCCGCCCTGCCCTTCTCCTGGCCGCAGATCGTCCGGCTCGGCCTCGTGCAGACCGCGCTCGGCGCCGTCGTCGTGCTGATGACCTCGACCCTCAACCGGGTGATGGTGGTGGAGCTGGCGCTGCCCGCGATCGTGCCCGGCGCGCTCGTCGCCCTGCACTACGCGGTGCAGGTGCTGCGCCCGCGCTGGGGCTATGGCTCCGATGTCGGCGGCCGGCGCACCCCCTGGATCGTCGGCGGCATGGCGATGCTCACCCTCGGCGGCTTCCTCGCCGCCATCGCCACGGTGCTGACCGGTGCGAACCCGGCCGCCGGCCTCGCGCTGGCGGTTCTCGCCTTCCTGGCCGTCGGCCTCGGCGCTGGCGCGGCCGGCACCTCCCTCCTGGTGCTCCTCGCCACCGGCGTCGGGGCCCGCCGCCGGGGGGCTGCCGCCACCGTCGTGTGGGTGATGATGATCGCCGGCTTCGCGATCACCGCCCCGATCGCTGGGCACTTCCTGGAGCCGTTCTCGGGCTTTCGGCTGGTCGCCGTCTCCGGCACCGTCTCGCTGGTGGCCTTCACCGTCGCGGTGCTCGCCGTCGCCGGTGTCGAACCGTCCCGGCCGGCCGGGACGGCGGCGGCGTCCGCGGAGAAGGCGCCGTTCGCGACGGTGCTGGCGAAGGTCTGGGCCGAGCCGGTCTCCCGGCGCTTCACCGTCTTCATCTTCGTCGCGATGCTGGCCTACAGCGCGCAGGAGCTGATCCTCGAACCCTTCGCCGGCCTCGTCTTCGCCATGACGCCGGGCCTCACCACCAAGCTCGCCGGCCTCCAGCACGGCGGCGTGCTCGCCGGGATGCTGCTGGTCGCCGGCCTGACGATGGGGATCGGCGGAGCGTGGCTCGGCTCGCTCAAGCTCTGGACGGCGGCGGGCTGCGCCGGCTCCGGTGCGATGCTGGTCGGAATCGCGGCCGGTGGCCTGATCGGTCCCGACTTTCCCCTGCGCGCCGTCGTGTTCGGCCTCGGCCTGTTCAACGGCATCTTCGCGGTCGCGGCCATCGGCTCCATGATGGGGCTGGCCGGCGCCGGCGGCGAGGCCGAGCGCGGCACCCGCATGGGCGTCTGGGGCGCGGCGCAGGGGGTCGCCTTCGGCGCGGGCGGCTTCCTGGGAACCGCGGCGGTCGACCTCGTCCGCCTCGCGGTCCCGGCGCCCGTCCACGCCTACGCGCTCGTCTTCACCGCCGAGGCGCTGCTCTTCGGGCTCGCCACCGTGATCGCGCTCCGCATCCAGCACGCCGCCGCCACCCGCGTGCCGCGACGGTTGCGCGCGGGGGCGCCCGCCCTCCGCGAAGTCCAGGTTTGAGGGAGCACGACATGTCAGAGCCGGCCGAGATCTTCGATTGCGTGGTGGTCGGCGGCGGGCCGGCGGGCGCCACCGCCGCCACCGACCTCGCGCGGATGGGACGGCGCGTGCTGCTCCTCGACAAGCCGGGGCGGATCAAGCCCTGCGGCGGGGCGATCCCGCCCCGCGCCATCCGCGACTTCGCCATCCCCGACGGGCAGATCGTTGCCCGCATCAAGCTGGCGCGGATGATCGCGCCGTCCGACAGGACGGTCGACATGCCGGTGGGCGACGGCTTCGTCGGCATGGTCGACCGGGAGCACTTCGACCCCTGGCTGCGCGCCCGCGCGGCCCTGGCCGGGGCCGACCACCGCGCCGGCACGTTCGAGCGGATCTCGCGCGATGCCGCGGGCGCCGTCGTGCACTACCGCAGCGGCGCGGAGGCCTTCGCGGTGCGCACGCGCCTCGTGATCGGGGCGGACGGGGCCTCGTCTCCCGTGGGCCGGGCGGAAATCCCGGGCCATGCCGGGATGAAACAGGTCTTCGCCTACCACGAGATCGTGCGCCCGCCCGCCGACGGCGGCGGCGCGTTCTCGGCCACGCGCTGCGACGTGTTCTACCAGGGCAAGCACTCGCCCGACTTCTACGCCTGGATCTTCCCGCACGGCGACACGATCAGCATCGGCACCGGCTCGGCGCGGAAGGGGTTCTCGCTCCGCACCGCGATCCGCAACCTGCGCGAGGCGACGGGGCTCGCCGCGGGCGAGACGGTCCGGCGGGAAGGCGCGCCGCTGCCGCTCAAGCCGCTAGGCAAGTGGGACAACGGCCGCGATGTGCTGCTGACGGGCGACGCCGCCGGCATCGTCGCGCCGGCCTCGGGCGAGGGCATCTACTACGCGATGCTCGGCGGACGCCTCGCGGCGGAGGCCGCCGACGCCTTCATCAGGACCGGCGACGCCCACGCCCTGACCCAGGCCCGGCGCCGCTTCATGAAGCTGCACGGCCGCGTGTTCCTGGTCCTGCGGATCATGCAGGCGGTCTGGTACCGCAACGACGGGTTGCGCGAGCGCTTCGTCTCGATCTGCCGCGACAAGGACGTGCAGCAGCTCACCTGGGAGGCCTACATGAACAAGGAGCTGGTGCGCAAAAAGCCGATGGCCCACGTGAGGATCTTCTTCAAGGACCTCGCGCACCTGTTCCGCTGGGTCTCGCCGTGAGCGAATCCCCCTGGCTGCCAGCCTTGGTCGCCGGCCTCGCGGCCCTGGCGGTCGGTGCGGCCGGTGGAATTCTCACCACGATCGGGCCCTGGTACCGCGCCCTGCGGAACCCGGCCTGGAAACCGCCGGACTGGGCGTTCGGGCCGGTCTGGGCGACGATCTTCACCCTGTGCGTGGTATCGGCGTCGTTGGCCTGGAACGCTGCAGACCACGCGGCCCGCAGCGCGCTGGTCGCGACCTACGGGGTGAACGCCGCCCTCAACATCGCCTGGAGCGCCCTGTTCTTCCGGGCCGAACGGCCGGACTGGGCGTTCGTCGAACTGGTCTTCCTCTGGTTCTCGGTCTCGGCGCTGATCGGCGTCACGCTGCCCGCCTCGGGGCTCGCGGCGGTTCTGCTGACGCCGTATCTGGTCTGGGTCACCATCGCGGGCCTGCTCAACCGGTCGATCGTGCGCCTCAACGGCCCGTTCGGGAGCGCCTGAATGGCCGCGTGGTTTGCCAGCGGCCGGATCATCGACGCGATCCTCGTCCTCGTCGCCCTGGAGGCCGTCGCGCTCCTCGTGCTGCGGCGGCGTGCCGGGCGTGGGCCGGCACCCGCCAAGATGCTGTGCAATCTCGCCTCCGGCGCGTCCCTGATGCTCGCCGTCCGCGCGGGCCTCGTGGGCGCCGACTGGCCGGTGGTGGCGCTCTGCCTGATGGCGGCGCTCGCTGCCCATCTCGGAGAGTTGAGCCTGCGCCTGAGACGGCGCCCGGCCCGGGCGCTTGGTCGCAGTCACGACGGTGGCGGAACAGGAACTTTGATTCCGGGATCTGCGTTCAAGGGGCACGCGCGAAATTGAATTATTCTTCTTCGAACGTTCCGCAACCGGAGATCAGGCATCATGCGTCGCCTCCTCGCCCTTGCCGCAACCTCCGGTCTCCTGCTGAGCGCGGGCGTGCCGCTTCCGGTCTCGGCGCAGGGGGCGGACCAGGATCTGATCAAGCGGGGCGAGTACCTCGTCACAGCCGGTGACTGCGTCGCCTGCCACACCGGCCCGAGCGGCAAGCGGCTGGCCGGCAACTACGTCCTGAACACGCCGATCGGGAAGATCCGCACCCCGAACCTGACGCCCGACGACGAGACCGGGCTCGGCAAGTGGAGCGAGGCGGACTTCGTCAAGGCGATGCACGAGGGCATCGACAACGAGGGCCACTACCTCTACCCGGCCTTCCCCTTCGCCTGGTACACCAAGATCACCACCGACGACGTGAAGGCGATCTGGGCCTACCTGCGCTCCCTGGAGCCGGTGAAGGAGGCCCGCAAGGACAGCGAGATCCCGTTCCCGTTCAACATCCGCACCGCGCTCATCACGTGGCGCACCGCCTTCTTCACGGCGGGCGAGTGGAAGCCCGATCCGAACGCGACGCCGGAGGTGAACCGCGGCGCCTACCTCGTCGAGGGCCTGGGCCACTGCGGCATGTGCCACAACGAGAATAAGATCGTCGGCAACAGCAGCCTCGCGGGCAAGCTCGGCGGCGGCGTCATCGACGGCTGGTACGCCCCCAACATCACCCCCGACGGCCACCAAGGCATCGGGGCGTGGTCCGACGATCAGGTCGTGACCTACCTCAGGACCGGCGCCGCCCCCGGCAACCTGCCCGGCGTCGCCGCGGGTCCGATGCGCCAGACGGTCGAGGAATCGCTTTCGAAGATGACCGACGCCGACCTCAAGGCGATGGTCGCCTACCTGCGCACCTACCAGGCCAAGCAGACCTACAAGGTGAAGGACCTGCAGGCCTTCGACACCACCGGCGCGCCGGGCGCGGGCGTCTACCTCAGCTACTGCTCCTCGTGCCACCAGCCGGACGGCCAGGGGGTGAAGGGCGCGATCCCCGCGCTCGCCGGCAACACCTCGGTCCAGTCCGAGGGCCCGGAAACGACGCTGCGGGTGATCTACGGGGGCCTCGGCGCGCAGAGCGGCTACGCGCCGATGACCGCGATCGGCCAGGGCATGACCGACCAACAGGTCGCCGACGTGACCGACTACATCCGCAATTCCTGGGGCAACAAGGCGCCCGTGCTGAAGGGCGGGGTCGCGGCCGCGGCGCGCGCGGCGACGAGCACGATGCTGGCCGGCAACGCGCCCTGCGCCGAGATCGAGCAGGCGGACGTGGCCAAGGCCGTGGCCGAGTCCGGCGCCGCCGAGCAGTTGCGGGACCTCAAGCCGGAGGACTTCATCCCGCGCATCGACGCGCTCCTGCCCGGGATCCGGTCGGCGCTGCCCGAGGGCCGCGACGACGACATCGTCAACGGCCTGACGACCGCCTACTGCAAGGCCGCGAAGTCGGGCGGTGATTCCGGCAAGATCGCGTGGCACACGGCGATCGGCAGCTTCAGCAACCTCGTCTACAGCCAGCTCAAGCACCCCGAGAAGCAGGCGAGCAACATGCCCGCGAGCCCGCAGACTGGGCCGAAGCCGAACTGATCGGGGTCGTCACCCGAATGCATCGCCCGGCTTCTCTTCTGCGCTGGAGGACGGCGTCCCCGACCGGCTGGCCCATACGTCTCGGGCCCGGCATCGAACCAGGATGCGGTTCGATTGGTGCCCGCCGACGCAGGTGAGCCAAGACGCTCCCGCGCGGGCAAGAGCGCGCCGACAGCATCGATGAGCGATCTCGTGTGCGACGTGGCGGTGATCGGCGCCGGGACGGCCGGCATCGCCGCGTTCCGGGCGGCGGAGGCCGCCGGTGTGCGGGCCGTGCTGATCGAGCGGGGGCCGGGTGGCACCACCTGCGCGCGCGTCGGCTGCATGCCCTCGAAGCTGCTCGTGGCGGCTGGCCACGCTGCGCACGAGGCGCGTCATGCCGGCCTGTTCGGCGTGCGGGTCGACGGCGTCGCGATCGACGGGCCGGCGGTCCTCGCCCGGCTTCGCTCCGAGCGCGACCGCTTCGTCGGCGGCGTGTTGGCAGGCCTCGACGACATCCCGGCGGACCGGCGCCTGCGCGGCCGGGCGCGGTTTCTCGACGCCGGAACCCTCATCGTCGGCGACGAGACCCGGGTCCGTTTCCGCGCGGCCGTGATCGCCACCGGCGCGAGCCCGAGCATCCCCGGTCCGCTGAAGGAACTCGGGGAACGGGTCCTCACCACGGAGACCGTGTTCGAGCTCGCCGCTCTTCCCGCCTCGCTCGCCGTGATCGGCGCGGGCCCGGTCGGTATCGAGATCGCGCAGGCCATGGCCCGCCTCGGCGTCGCCGTCAGCCTGTTCGATTCGGGGTCGAACCTCGCCGGCCTGTCCGAACCCGGCCTCCTGAAGGCTGCCGCCGCGATCTTCTCGAATGAGATGACGCTGCATCTCGCCTCGGAACTCGTGGCGGCCGCGGCCGCGGCCGGTGGGGTGCGCCTGACTTGGCACGCCGCCGACGGCGCACGGCACGAGGGCACCTTCGCCAAGGTGCTCGCCGCCGCGGGCCGGTCGCCCAACGTCGCCGACCTCGGGCTCGCCGAGGCCGGCCTCCGCCTCGGGGAGACGGGGATGCCCGCCTTCGATCCCCGCACGCTCCTCTGCGAGGGCGTGCCGATCCTGATCGCCGGCGATGCCAACGCCGCGCGGCCCGTGCTCCACGAGGCGAGTCGGCAGGGTCGCACGGCGGGACGCAACGCCGGGGCGCTGGCCGCCGGGAGCGCCCTCGATGCGCCGGAGCCGTGGACGCCGCTCGCGATGGTGTTCACGCATCCGCAGGCCGCAACCGTCGGCCAGCCCTTCGATCCGGATGCGAGCGATCGCGTCGTCGGCGGGATGTCGTTCGAGGATCAGGGGCGGGCGCGGGTCGAGGGGCTGAACCGCGGCGGCATCCGGCTCTGGACGGATCGAAGCGGCCGGGTGCTCGGCGGAGAGCTTCTTGGGCCGGCCTGCGAGCATCTCGCCCACATCCTGGCCTATGCCATCGCCGACGGGCTCACAGCCCAGGCCATGCATGATCGTCCGACCTACCATCCGACCCTGGAGGAGGGTCTGGAAACTGCCCTATCGAGTATTTTACATATGTTGAAGAAGACGACGTCTCGCGGTGGTTCCTCGTAGCGGCTCCTCCATCTTCGAACGGTCCCGCGAGCGCCGAGCACGAACGTGTCGGGCTTCTTCGGCCGCTCTCTCGCCGACGCGCGCCGCGGTGACCTCGACGAGAGCTTCGACTTCGTGCTCGGCCGCGTGCCCGCCATCTCCGTCCCGGGCCCCGTCGCGCCCGGGTGCATCGGATGTCCCGGGAACCGGACGGCTGCTTCAGCCGGCCGCCGCTTCGGCCAGCAGCCCGTCCACGAACGCGCCGAGGCCGGTGCGCCGCGTCCGCTTCAGGCGCTCGGCGGCCAGGATGCCCCGCAGGGCGTCGAAGGCGTTCTGCAAATCGTCGTTGACGAGGACGTAGTCGTACTCGCTCCAGCGTTGGATCTCGACGCGGGCATTGGCGAGGCGCTGCTCGATGGTGGCCGGCGTGTCCTCGGCGCGGCGCTCCAGGCGATGGCGCAGTTCGGCCATGCTGGGGGGCAGGATGAACACCGTCACCACGTCCTCGGCGAGCTTGGCCCGCACCTGCCGGGTGCCCTGGTAGTCGATGTCGAAGATCATGTCCCGGCCGGCCGCGAGCACCCGCTCCACCGGACGGCGCGGCGTGCCGTAGAAGTTGCCGTGGACCTCGGCCCATTCCAGCAGGTCGTCGCGCGCGCGCAGGTCGTCGAAGGCCTCACGCGCGATGAAGTGGTAGTGGCGCCCGGCGATCTCGGAGGGACGGCGCGTGCGGGTTGTCACCGAGATCGAGAGGTCGAGTCCCCAGCCGCCGTCGTCGGCGATGGCCCGCGTGAGCGTCGTCTTGCCGGCCCCGGACGGCGAGGACAGGATCAGGATCAGGCCCCGCCGGGCGATCGCCCCGGAACCGAACGGTGCGAGCCCGGTCATCGTCGCCTCGTCCCGTCCGTGGTCTGCGCCCGCATCGCGACACTCAAGCCTTCACTCGACGTTCTGCACCTGCTCGCGGAATTGCTCCACCACGGCCTTCAAGTCGAGTCCGATTCGCGACAGCGCCACGTCGCTGGCCTTGGCGCAGAGGGTGTTGGCCTCGCGCCCGAGTTCCTGGGCCAGGAAGTCGAGGCGCCGGCCGACGGCGCCCCCGGCCGCGAGCAGATCGCTCACCGCGGCGAGGTGCGCCCGCAGGCGGTCGAGTTCCTCGCACACGTCGGCCTTGGCCGCCATCAGCACCGCCTCCTGATGCAGGCGCTCGGGGTCGAGCGCACCGGCCTCGGCGAGGGCCGCGACCGCAGCCGCGAGCTTGGCGCGGATCGCATCGGGTTTGCGGGCCGGGCATTCCTCGGCCGCTCGCGTCAGCACCTCCATCCGTGCGACCTGCCCGGCGACGACCGCTGCGAGCTGCCGCCCTTCGGCGCGACGGGCCTCGACGAGGTCGGCCACCAGCCGTCCCACGCCGTCCGCCAAGTCGCGGGCCAGCGCGTCGGGATCGGCTGACGTCTCCGCCTCGGATTCCACGACGCCGCGGATGCCGAGCAGCCCGTCCATCGTCGCCCGCGCCAGCCCCTCGGGCACCGGCACGCGGGCGACCGCCTGCGCGAGGCTCGCCAGCAGCGCCTCGTTGATCCGCACGCGCGCGGCGGTCTCAGGCTTGGTCAGGGTCAGCGCGAGCTGGCACTGACCGCGGGCGAGCGCCTTCTGGAGCGCGGCGCGCGCCGCCTCGCCGATCGCGTCGCAGCCGTTCGGCACCCGCAGCCGCACGTCGAGACCGCGCCCGTTGACGCTGCGAACCTCCCACGCCCACTGCACCGGGCCGGTGGTGCCGGCGGCCCGGGCGAAACCGGTCATGCTCGCGATCATCGTTCAGCGCCACGCGTTCGATCAGGTTCGTGGAGGATCGGCCGACGGCAGCGATGCCCGGCCTCTTGGAAGTTACGGCTGCTTGAGGGCCGGCACGGTCTTGGGCGAGCCGAGATCGTAGGTCTTGTTCCTGAGCGGATCGAGCCGGGTGCCCTCCGACGCGTCGAAGGCGCGGGCGCGCGGGGTGCCCGGCGCCATCGTCGCGCCGTCGAGCGCGTAGGCGTTGGTCGCGGGCGAGCCGGCCGGCGCGAAGGCGGAGGCCCGGCCCGGCACGGCCGCCGGCTCGGCCAGGGGCTCGGCCTTGTCGACGCCGCCCGCGTCCGGGGCCGGGGTCTGGCGGCTCTTCTCGATTTGCCGCCACCGGGAAACGTTCTTCTGGTGTCCCTCGAGGCTGTCGGCGAAGGCGTGGCCGCCGGTGCCGTCGGCCACGAAGAACAGGTCCTTGGTCCGGGACGGGTTGGCCACGGCCTCCAGGGCGGCACGACCGGGATTGGCGATCGGGCCGGGCGGCAGGCCCTCGATCACGTAGGTGTTGTAGGGGGTCGCCCGCTCGATCTCGGAGCGCTGGATGCCGCGCCCGAGGGTGCCGCGCCCGCCGACGAGCCCGTAGACGATGGTCGGGTCCGATTGCAGCTTCATTCGCTTGTTGAGGCGGTTGACGAACACGCCGGCCACCCGCGGGCGCTCGTCGGCGCGCCCCGTTTCCTTCTCGACGATGGAGGCCAGCGTCACCATCTCGCCGGGCGTGCGCACCGGAACCTCGGCGCTGCGCCGCAGCCAGATGTCCCTGAGGACCGTGCGCTGCTTCTCCTTCATGAGATCCACGATCCGTTGCCGGGTGGCGCCGCGCTCGAACTTGTACGTATCGGGCAGGAGCGCGCCCTCGGCGGGGATCTCGCCGACCTCGCCGGAAAGAACGTCGTTCTCGTTCAGCCGCATCACGATCTGCTCGGAGGTCAGTCCCTCGGGGAAGGTGATCGCGTGCTGGACCTGCCGGCCCGTCGTCATCGTGTCGACCGCATCGGTGACGCTGGCATGGGCCTTGAAGTTGTACTCGCCGGCCTTGAGCGGCGGGTGTCCGCCGAAGCGAGCGGCGAACTCGAACAGGCCGGTATGCGCGATCACGCCTTCGCGCCGCAGGATCTCGGCGATCTCGCCGGTGCCGCTGCGGACCGGAATGACCACGACCTTGTCGGTCGGCAGCGGGCCGGCCTCCTGAACCTGGCGCTGGAACAGCGTCAGCCCGAGCATCGCGGCGATGGCGACGACCACCGCGAAGGTCAGGAGCCCGCTGACCATGGCCAGCAGGCCGCCGCGGCGACGCTCGGGCCGCTCCGGCGGCGGGGGGGCGGCGGTCGGCTTGATCGCCTCGTTGGGCGAGCGCGGCGACAGCCGGTTCGGCTGCGACGGCTCGTCGAAGGCGGACGGCGGCTGGGGCAGGTGCGTCTTGCGTCGGCGGAAGAACATCGGAATCCTGCTCGGGCGCACACCGGCCATGAGGCTCGTGTACCGGGCGCGCAGCGCGACGGGGCAGCCGTCTCGTGTTGAGGGCCGAACGCCGTCCGACCCTAAGCCGGTTTGTGGCGAAATTGCCGTTCGGCGCCGCGCGCGACCGCGAATGCGCTCACGGCCCGCCCGCGTCGCGCTTGCGCAGGACCCTGACCGGCATCGCGCTCGGCTGACACGTCGCGCAGAAGAACGTCGAGCGGCCCGATTGCACGATCCGCACGATCGCGCCGGCGCAGCCCGGGGTTCGGCAGGCCAGTCCGACCCGGTCGTACACGCGGAACGCCTGCTGGAAGGCACCCGCGCTGCCGTCGGGATGGACGTAGTCGCGCAGCGTCGAGCCGCCGGCGGCCACGGCCTCCGTAAGCACCTGCCCGATCACCTTGGCGAGCCGCCGCGCCTGCGGCGTCGGGCCGCCGTCGGCCCGCGCGAGCGTGCCGGCCGGCCTCTCCGGATGGAGCCCGGCCCGATGCAGGGCCTCGCAGACGTAGATGTTGCCCAGGCCCGCGATCAGGCGCTGGTCGAGGAGGGCGGCCTTGAGCGGCGTGATCCTGTGCCGGAACAGCCGGGCGATCGCCGCGCCGGTGAGGTCGGCGCTCAGGGGCTCGATCCCCATCTTCGCGAAGTGCCGGCACGCGGCGAGCCCGGCGGTCGGCACGAGGTCCATGAAGCCGAAGCGGCGGGCGTCGTTGTAGGTCACGGTCGCGCCGTTCCCCATCGCCATGACGACGTGGTCGTGCTTCGGCGTGCCCTGCGCGCCGTCGAGGTAGAAGTCGCCGGGCGACGTGTTGCTGCCGTCGGGCATCGCCACGTCGAAGCGCCCGCTCATGCCGAGGTGCATGACGAGCGTCTCCCCCGAGTCGAGATCGGCCGTGAGATACTTCGCCCGGCGCGCGAGCCCCGCCACCGTGCGCCCCTCCAGCCGCGCGGAAAACCGCTCCGGGAACGGAAACCGCAGGTTGGCCCGCCGCAGGCTCACGCGGCTGAAGCGGGCGCCGACCATGGCCGGCGCGAGGCCGCGGCGCACCGTCTCGACTTCAGGAAGCTCCGGCATGCGGCGTGGGTGTCCTCGCGGTGCGATCGGTCGGGGCGCGGATCGGATATCGGGTCGCGCGACGGGCCGGGCAATCCCGCCGCTCCGCCGGCGCGCGCGTCTTACGACGCATGAACGGTCGGCGCGTCTTACGACGCATGGCGGATCGGGCCCGGCTTCGCTATGAGGCCCTGGCAGACGGGTGGGGACGCATGAAGGCCGCGGACGGCGCGTCGGGCGCGCAGGAGACCGATTTCGGGTTCGAGCGCGTGGCGCTGGCTGAGAAGCAGGCGCGCGTCGACGACGTGTTCCGCTCCGTGGCCAAGCGCTACGACCTGATGAACGACCTGATGTCGGCCGGCCTGCACCGGGCCTGGAAGGCCAATCTCATCGCGATGCTGCGCCCGGGCAGGACGCGCCCGCTCCGCCACCTCGACGTGGCCGGCGGCACCGGCGACGTCGCCTTCCGCGTCCTCGACGCCGGCGGCCCGCGCACGCGCGTGACCGTTCTCGACATCAACGAGGCGATGCTGCGGGTCGGCGCCGAGCGCGCGGGCGACCGATATGCCGGGCGCATCGACTTCGTCACCGGCAACGCCGAGGCCCTGCCCCTGCCGGACGCGCGGTTCGATGCCTACACCATCGCGTTCGGCATCCGGAACGTGCCTCGCATCGAGTTGGCCCTGGCGGAGGCCAAGCGCGTGCTCAAGCCCGGCGGGCGCTTCCTGTGCCTGGAATTCTCGAAGGTCGACCTGCCGGTCCTCGACGCGATCTACGACGCCTATTCCTTCCACGTGATCCCGCGCCTCGGCGCCAGGGTCGCGGGCGACGCGGACTCCTACCGCTACCTCGTCGAATCGATCCGCAAGTTCCCGACGCCGGGCGCGTTCGCGGGCATGATCGAGCAGGCGGGCTTCCGCCACGTCACCCACCGGCCGCTCTCGGGCGGCATCGTCGCGATCCATTCCGGCTGGAAGGTTTCGTGACGCCGGTCGCCGCGCAATCCGAATTCACACCGTCTCCGCGCGCGCATCCCTCTCCCCTCTGCGGGAGAGGGTGGCCCGCGAAGCGGGTCGGGAGAGGGGAGCGACGGTTCCGGACAGCGCGCTTCCTTCTCCCGACCCTCGCTGACGCGACGCCCACCCTCTCCCGCAGAGGGGAGAGGGTGGGCGTCGAGAGCGCACCATGATCGGCGCCGCCGTCAACCTCGCCCGCGGGATCCACGTCGGCTTCGTGCTGGCGCGCGAGGGGGCGCTGGCCTTCGCCGACCCGTCCGAGTTGCCGCCGCACTTGGCCCTCGCCCTGAGGGTCGGCCGGATGCTGGAGCGGCCCGGCCTCGGCACGGGCGCGGCCCGGCTCTCGGCCGGGCTGACGCGCCTCGGGCCGTCCTACGTCAAGTTCGGTCAGTTCCTGGCGACGCGGCCGGACATCGTCGGGATGAGCGCGGCGCTGGACCTCGAGAAGCTCCAGGACCGGGTGCCGCCGTTCCCGCAGGCGATCGCGATCCGCGTGGTCGAGGCGGCCTTCGGCAAGCCGCTCGCCGCCCTGTTCGTCTCGTTCAGCGAGCCCGTGGCGGCGGCCTCGATCGCGCAGGTCCACAAGGCGGTGGTGCAGGACCCCGACGGGACGCGGCGCACGCTGGCCGTGAAGATCATGCGGCCGGGCGTCCGCGAGCGCTTCCAGCGCGACGTGGAGGTGATGCGCTTCATCGCGCGCGTGATCCACGTCCTCTCGCCCCAGGCCGAGCGGCTTCGTCCCCGCGAGGTGGTCGAGATCCTGGCCAGATCCGTGATGATGGAGATGGATTTTCGCCTGGAGGCCGCCGCCGCCTCGGAGCTCGCCCAGAACACGGCCGGGGACGACGACTTCCGCGTGCCGAAGCCCGACTGGGAACTCATCGCCCGCGACGTGCTCTCGGCCGAGTGGATCGACGGCACCCGCCTGCACAGCGCCGCCGACCTCGCCGCCGCCGGCCACGACCCGCACGCGGTCGGCCGCACCGTCATCCAGAGCTTCCTGCGGCAGGCGATCCGCGACGGGTTCTTCCACGCCGACATGCACCAGGGCAACCTGTTCGTGGACGCCGCCGGCAAGCTCGTGGCGGTCGATTTCGGCATCATGGGCCGGCTCGGGCGCAACGAGCGCCGGTTCCTCGCCGAGATCCTCCTCGGCTTCATCCTGCGCGATTACCGCCGCGTCGCGCAGGTGCACTTCGAGGCCGGCTACGTGCCGGCCCACCACTCGGTCGATGACTTCGCCCAGGCGATCCGCGCCATCGGCGAGCCGATCCACCAGCGCCGGGCCGACGAGATCTCGATGGCCAAGGTGCTGACCCTCCTGTTCGACATCACCGCCCTGTTCGACATGAGCACGCGGACGGAACTGGTGATGCTGCAGAAGACCATGGTGGTGGTCGAGGGCGTCGCCCGCTCGCTCGATCCGCGCCTCGACATGTGGACCACCGCCGAGCCGGTGGTGCGCGGCTGGATCGCCCGCAACCTCGGCCCCGTCGGCCGCATCGAGGGGGCCGCCCACGCCGCCCGCACCCTCGCCGACGTGGTCTCCGACGTCCCCGACCTTGCCCTGCGCCTCAAGCGCCTGCTGCTCCGCCTCGACGAGGCTGCCCCCGGCGAGGCCCGGCGCCTGGAGGGCATCGCGCGCGGCGAGCGCCGCAAGGCGGTCTGGCAGACGCTTGCGCTCTGGGCCATCGCCGTCGGCGCGCTGGTGCTGGCGTTCCGCTGACGATGGTGCGTCGGCCCTTCGTCTTCGCCCGATCCCGCGTGCATGAAAATCTTCAGACACGGCTGCTACCTTTAGGGATCCAGCGGCAAGAGCACTTCTCTCCCTCCAAGGCAGACACGCGGCATGCGCCTCCGAACCCTGCACGCCGTGCTGTTCTCCGCCCTTGCCCTGTCGCTGACCCTGTGCGGGGCCTGGGTCGCGCAGCGCCTGACGGGCGAGCGACTCAAGGCTCAGATCGGCACCGAGATGGCCGCCGTGGCGGATCAGGTGCGCAACGTCCTCGACCGCAGCATGTACGCCCGGTGGCGTGACATCCACATCCTGGCCACCGCCGCCCAGACGGCGGCGCCCACGCCCGACGCGCGCCGGGTCTGGCTCGACGCCATGCGGCAGACCTTCCCCGCCTATGCCTGGATCGGCTTCGCCGACCGGGACGGGGTCGTGACGGCCTCGACCGGGCGGGTGCTCGAGGGCGCCACGGTCCAGGCGCGACCGTGGTTCCAGGCGGGCCTCAAGGCTCCGTTCGCGGGAGACGTGCACGCTGCCCTCCTCCTGGAGAAGTATCTCCCGCCGACCGCCGACGGCGCGCCGTGGCGCTTCGTCGACGTCGCCGCGCCCGTGCGTGATTCGGAGGGCCGGGTCGACGGCGTGGTCGGTGCGCACCTGAGCTGGACCTGGGCGCGAGAGATCACGCGCTCGTTCATCGATCCCGTCGCGGCCAAGAGCCCCGGGACCGACGTCCTGGTCGTCGACCGGGCCGGCGCCGTCATCCTCGGGCCGGCCGACCTGCAGGGCACCGTCTTGCCTGAGGCTGCCGCGCTCTGGCGCGGGGCCGGCACGGGCGGCGCGCACGCGATCGAGACCTGGCCCGATGGCGTCTCCTACCTCGTCGGCGCCAGCCGGACGGTGGGGCTGAACGACTATCCCGGCCTCGGCTGGACGATCCTCGTGCGTCAGCCCGCCGAGATCGCCTTCGCCCCGGCCCAACGGCTCGCGCACCAGCTCCTCCTCGGCGGCCTCGTCCTCGCGGTCGCCGCCGCCCTGCTGGGGGTGGTGATCGGCCGTCAGATCAGCCGCCCCCTCCTGCGGCTGGCCGATGCCGCGGACGCGCTGGCCCGCGCGCCCGCCTCCGCGCCGGTCCTGCCGCTCGAGGGCACGAGCGAACTGCGCCGCCTCGCCGCCGCCCTGAACCGCATGTGGCAGGCCGTGGCCGAGCGCGACCAGTGCTTGGCCGAAGCCAACCAGCGGCTCGAACTGCGCGTCGCCGAGCGCACCCGCGAGCTGGAGGCGATGCGCCGCGCGGCCGAGCAGGCCAACCAGGCGAAGACCGAGTTCCTGGCCTCGATGAGCCACGAGATCCGCACGCCGCTCAACGGCGTCATCGGCTACACCGACATCCTGCTGGACCAGGGCGGCCTCGATCCCGTTCAGCGCCGCTCCGTCGAGCGCATCCACGGAGCGGGCAGCGCGCTCCTGACCGTGGTCAACGACATCCTCGACTTCTCGAAGGTCGAGGCCGGCCTCGTCGTCATCGAGGAGCGCCCGTTCGACCTCGCCACCCTGGTCGACGAGGCCGCCGCGATCGTCGCGATCAACGCCCGCGCGAAGGGGCTCAGCCTCGACGCCGCGATCGGCGCGGGCGCCCCGACCGCCCTCGTGGGCGACGGGAACCGCCTGCGGCAGGTCCTGCTGAACCTTCTCAACAACGCGACCAAGTTCACGAAGGGCGGCGCGGTGCGGCTCGACGTGGCCTGTCTCGCCTGCGACGCGCAGGCCTGCACCCTGCGCTTCGCAGTCTCCGACACCGGGATCGGCATCCCCGCGGACAAGCTCGACCGCCTGTTCCGGCGCTTCTCCCAGGTCGACGGCTCGACCGCGCGCGAGTTCGGCGGGACGGGCCTCGGGCTGGCGATTTCGCAAGAGCTGATCGAACTGATGGGCGGCGCGATCAGCGTGGCGAGCGAGGTCGGCCGCGGCTCGACCTTCGCCTTCACCCTTCGGCTTCCCCGCGGGCAGGAACCGGCGCAGGTCGCGCCGCGGCGACCGGAGGGGACCTCCGCGCGCGGAACGCGGATTCTCCTCGTGGAGGACGTGGCGATCAACCAGGAGATCGCCTGTGCGATGATCGAGCGGGCGGGGCACGCCGTCGACGTGGCGGCCGACGGCGCCGAGGCGGTCGCGGCGGTCCAGGCCAGGGCCTACGACCTCGTGCTGATGGACGTGCAGATGCCGGGCATGGACGGATTGACCGCGACGCGCCGCATCCGGGCGCTCGCCCATCCCGCCCGCGCGGTGGCGATCGTGGCGATGACCGCCAACGTCCTGCCGACCGAGGTCGAGCGGTTCCGAGCCGCCGGCATGGACGATCACATCGGCAAGCCGTTCAAGCGCGCCGAGCTCTACGCAATCATAGACCGTTGGGCCGGGCGCCGGGCGGCCGCGGCCGCCTGAGCCGCGCCCGCGAGGCCGGGATTGACGCGTCGATCGCCAGACGCCCTGATGAGGCGATGACCAAGCCGCTCGCCGACCGCCGCGTCCTCCTGATCATCGGCGGGGGCATTGCCGCGTACAAGTCCCTCGACCTGATCCGGCGCCTGCGCGAGCGCGGCGCCTCCGTCCGCCCGCTGCTGACGCAGGGCGCGCAGGAATTCGTGACGCCGTTGGCCGCCGCCGCCCTCGCGGGCCGGCCGGCCCACACCGACCTGTTCGACCGGGCCGACGAGGCGGAGATCGGCCACATCAGGCTCGCGCGCGAGGCCGATGCGGTGGTGGTGGCGCCGGCCACCGCCAATCTGATGGCGCGGATGGCCACCGGCCACGCCCCCGACCTCGCCGCGACGGTGCTCCTCGCCACCACCCTGCCGATCCTGATCGCCCCGGCGATGAACGTGGCGATGTGGGCGCACCCCGCCACCCGCCGCAATCTCGCGACCCTCGTCGCCGACGGCGTCCGCGTGGTCGGCCCGAATGCCGGCCCGATGGCCGAGGCGGAGACCGGCGCCGGCCGCATGGCCGAACCCGTGGAGATCGCCGAGGCGCTCGCGGCCATGCTGATCGAGGCGGAGGAGCCTGCCGGGTTCGGCGTCCTGTCGGGCCGCGCGGTGAAGACGACGGGGCCGCTCGCGGGGCGCCGCGTGCTCGTCACCTCCGGGCCGACCCACGAGCCGATCGATCCGGTGCGGTTCATCGCCAACCGCTCGTCCGGCCGCCAGGGCCACGCCATCGCCGCCGCCGCCGCGGAGGCCGGCGCCGCGGTCACCCTGGTCTCGGGGCCGGTCGCGATCCCCGATCCGCCGGGCGTCACCGTGGTGCGGGTCGAGACCGCGCGGGAGATGCTGGCGGCGGTGGAGGCGGCGCTTCCGGCGACGATCGCGGTGTTCGCCGCCGCCGTCGGCGACTGGCGTCCGGAAAACGCGCAAGGGGCCAAGATCAAGAAGGACGGTGCGGCGCCCCCGCCCCTGGCGCTGGTCGAGAACCCCGACATCCTCGCCACGATCGCCGGCCTCGCCTGCGGACGCCCGGACCTCGTCGTCGGCTTCGCCGCCGAGACGGATACGGTGCTCGACCACGCGCGCGAAAAAATCGCGCGGAAGGGCTGCGACCTGATCGTGGCCAACGACGTCTCGGCGGCCGGCGGGGTGATGGGGGGCACCGCCAACACGGTCCACCTGATCGCCCGCGACGGCACGGTCGAGACGTGGCCGCGGCTCGACAAGGACGAGGTCGGTCGGCGCCTCGTCGCGCGCTTCGCGGCGCTGCTCGTCCGCTAACCGGCGGCCGGCTCCTGGGCGGCGGCGAGCCGCGCGTCATCCGCGGCGATCGTCCTGGCGGCCTCGCGCGCCTGGAAGCGGGCGAGGTAGGCCATGATCGCGGGCTCCTCCGGGACCAGCTTGAAGCCGACGGTCCAGCCCAGCGCCGAACCCCACAGCACGTCGGCGGCGGAGAACCGCGCGCCCAGCAGCCACGGGCCCGGCGTCAGGGCCGCCACGACCTGTGCCAGCACCGTGTCGAAGTCGCCGTAGGCCGACATCATCCGCGGCGGCGGCTCGCGCTCCATCGCCCGGTCGATCACCGCGGGCTCGAAGCACGAGCCGTAGAACACCATCCAGCGCAGGTACGGCCCGCGCAGGGAATCGGTGGGCGCCGGGGCGAGGCCGGCCTCGGGAAACAGATCGGCGAGGTAGAGGTAGCAGGCTGCCTGCTCGGCGACCGTCGCGCCGCCATGGGTCAGCGCGGGGACCTTGCCCATCGGGTTGACGGCAAGGTGCGCCGCCCCGCGCTGCTCGCCGGCCTTCAGGTTCAGCACGTTGAGGCGGTGCGGCGCGCCGAGTTCCTCCAGCAGCACCCGCACCCCCGTCGAGCGGGTATTGGGCGCGTGGTGGAGGGTGATGACTTCGGTCGCGTTCGGCATCGTCTTTCCCCGGCACATCGTGACGGCGCAGGCTCCGCCCAGCGTCACGGCCGGTCAAGCCGCCGAGCGCGAGACACGGTTCGGACCTGCCCCAGGCTCGGCCCCGGCGATCCCGAGCGTGCCCGTCAGGCGCGGTAGCGGCCGTTGCGCTTGACCAGCACCTGCGTGCCCACCGGCACGCGCTCGTAGAGGTCGACGATGTCCTCGTTGAGCATGCGGATGCAGCCGGACGACATCTGCTCGCCGATGCTCCAGGGCTCGTTGGTGCCGTGGATGCGGAACAGGATGTCGCGGTTGCCCTGGTAGAGGTAGAGGGCGCGGGCGCCGAGCGGGTTGTCGAGGCCGCCCTTGCGCTGGCGGTCGATGTCCGGGTGCAGCGAGACCATGGTGGTGGTCGGGCTCCAGTCCGGCCAGACCCCTTTCCGCCCGACTCGGGCCTCGCCCTTCCACGAGAATCCGAGCTTGCCCACGCCGACGCCGTACTGCACCGCCGTGCCGTCGGCCTGGACCAGGGCGAGCTGGCGCCGGTCGATGTCGACGACGATGGTGCCCGGCCGCTCCGGCCCGGCGTAGCTCACCACCTGCCGGCGGTACTTCGGATCGAGGCGGCCGGTGTCGACCAGCGGCACGTCGAAGGGCTTGTCCGGCCTCGTGCCGACGTACCACGCGGCCTCGTCGTCGGTCGCGGCGACGTTGACCGGTCCGCGCGGGTTGCAGGCGGCCAGCGGTGCGGTCAGGAGCGCGGCGAGCAGGATCCGGCGGGTGTGCATGGGGCCTCACCATCGGGTTGGTCGTCGAGTCCTGACTACCCTCTCCCCGGCCCGGACGATGTGACTTTTGCGCCGCAGCGCGGGCGAAGCGCCCCGCGGTCCACCTCCGGCCACGCCTCGCTCGGCACGGCGGATCGCCCTATGTCCCCGTCACCGGTCCCGAGACGAGGCACGCCATGGCCGACACCCTGACCCTTCCCGGCACCGAGGGGATCCTGCCCGGAACGCCCCTGCGACCGGCGGTCCACCTCGACCACTGCGTTATCCACGTCACCGACTGGGCGCGCGCCAACGCCTTCTACCGCGACGTGGTGGGCGCCGAGGTGATGGAGGCCGGCGCCGGCTTCGTCTACCGCTTCGGCGGGGTGCAACTGAACTGCCACGGGCCGGGGCTCGACCCCGAACCGCTGGCCGAGAAGCCGGTGATGCCCGGCGGCAGCGACCTGTGCTTCCGCTGGTCGGGCACGATCGAGACGGCGATGGCGCACTTGGCCGCCCGCGGCGTGCCGGTGGAGCGCGGGCCGGTGGAGCGCCGGGGGGCTGCCGGGGCCGGCATCAGCGTGTACGTCCGCGATCCGGATGGATCGCTGATCGAGTTCATCACCTACCCAGAGTGAGGCTCCCCTCCGCGCCGGCCGGCTCGCCGACGCGGCGTCCTAGCCGCGGCTCTCCGCCAGGGCCTGATTGGTCTGCTCCAGGCGCAGGGCCAGTTCCCGCATCAGCGCGATGCTGATCTGCGGGAACTGCGCCAGGAGTTCGAGGAACACGCCGCGGTCGATGCGCAACGCCGTCGCGGCGGTCTCGGCGGTGACCGTGGCGGAGCGCGGCTGGTCGGCCAGGATGCCCATCTCGCCGACGAGCGCGTTGGCGCCCAGCAGCGCCAAGTGGACAGGACCGCCCGGTCCATCGATGGTGACCGCGGCGCTTCCGTCCAGGATCAGGTAGGCGGCATCGGCCACGTCGCCGCGGGTGAAGAACTTCTGGCCCGCCTCGAAGTGCACGCGCTCGCTCGTGAACGCCAGCAGCTTGAGGCGCGACGGCTCGACCTCCCGGAACAGCGGCACCTGCCGCAAGGACGAGACCTCGGTGTCGAGGGTCATGAACGGGCTCCGGGACGCGAACCGTGCCGGGTCTGATGAGAGGCGATACCGGCGCCCGCCTATCCATGCGGCTCGGCGTCCCCTTGTCCAGCCCTGCGTTGCGCGCCGCGTCCTGCGTCGGCTTGACCCGGATGCGCCGTGGTACGGCCTCGGGCATGCGTGAGCGACGGGAGACGCACGATGCCTCGAGCCCCTCAGGTCCGCCCTGCCCTGCGCCGGACGGCGATCCTCGCCTGCCTCGGTCTCGGCGCGGGTCCCGCCGTCGCGCGCCTCAATCAAACCGAACTGTCCCGCGTCGCGGCGGCGCCGGCCCCGGACGCGCGCGTGCCCCTCGACCTCGCCTTCACGGACACCGCCAACGCCCGGACGGTGACGCTCGGCGAGGCCATCGCAGGGCGCGCCGTCCTTATGCTGCCGGTGGACTACACCTGCGGCAACGTCTGCGATCCGATGCTGGCGATGGCGAGCGCGGCGCTCGTGGCCACCGGTCTCGTCGCCGGCCGCGATTACGGTCTCGTCCTCGTCGGCATCGACGCGCGCGACGACGCGCGGGACGCCCGACGCATGCTCGACGCCGACCTCGCCCTGCCGATGCTCGCGGCGAAGGCCTCAGCGCTGGTCGGCGACGCGGCGGCCATCGAGCAGTTGACCCGGGCGCTCGGCTACCGCTTCGTCTTCGACGCGGCCACCGACAGCTTCGCGCATCCGGCGGCGGCCTTCCTGCTGACAAGCCAGGGCCGCGTCGCCCGCGTCCTCTCGCCGCTGGCCCTGAACGGCCGCGACCTGCGCCTCGCCCTGGTCGAGGCCGAAGAGGGTCGAACCGGCAGCCTCGGGGACAGGCTTGCCCTGCTCTGCTACGGCTACGATGCCGTGCGCGGCATCTACACGCCGTTGATCCAGCGCATCCTCAGCATCGCCGCCATGCTGACGGTGCTCGCCATCGCCCTCGGGATCTTCCTCCTGAGCCGGCGCCCGGGGCGCGCCTGATTCGGGATCAGCGCTTGGTCGCGAGGCCGGGCTTCTCCGGCGTCGGCGGCTCGCGGCCGCCACTCGGATTCGGCTGGGGCGAGTCGATCGGTTCGCGGTCCGTGGCCGGCGTCGCGCTGTCCTCCGGAGCCGGCATCGGCGGCAGGGGCGTCCGGTTCGACTGCGGCTCGGTTCCGGCCTGCACCTTCGTCGCACCCTTCGCCATTTCGCGGTTCGTCATGTGGAAAACACCTCATCGGCGCCTGCGGCCAAGTTGTCCGCGCACGGCACGCGTCCCTCCCAACGCGACTGCCAGATCGCAGTTGCGGCTAAGCTTGGACCCGAAGCGTGAGAGGAACCTTCGGATCTTGGCGAAGGTTGTGACAGGGTGAAGAGAAGCCTGAGGAGAAGCTGATGGCATCCGGCAATTCAACCTCGAAGCGAGGTTTCGCGTCCATGGACCTCGAGCGGCAGCGGGAGATCGCCAGCAAGGGCGGTCGCAGCGTTCCGGCCGAGAAGCGTTCATTCTCGCAGGATCGCGAACTGGCCTCGTCCGCCGGCCGCAAGGGTGGTCAGTCAACCGGCACGGGCCGCGACGGCGCCGAGTAGCCTTTCGCTCATCGCGTTCCGTGGCGCCTACCCGGTGACGGGTAGGCGCCACTTTTCTGCATCACGAAGCTGAACGCGACGGAACGTGAAGACCCGCTCCATCCCGTGGAGCGGGTCTTCACGTTCGACTGCGCAGATCGTCGATCGTTTCAAAGATCAGGAAATGCAGCGGCCCGGCGTCATGCGCCGCGCTTCCGGGCCGACCAGGGAGCTGAGGGCGGCCTCGCAGCCCTCGCGCATCGTGCGGCGCGGCTTGAGCGGGGGCTTGGTGCCGATCTCCTGCGCCGTCTCGACGGCGGGCGGCGCGGCGCGGCTCTGATCGGACTGCAGGCTGGCGAGGCGGGTCGGGTTGATGGCGGTCGAGACCGGCCGCATGCCGGGAAGCGGTGCGAACGCCGCGGGCGCGACGACGACGATGCCTTGAGGTGCGACCCACTGGTCGGCATGCGCGCGGACCATCGGATGCACGAGGAGCGTGAGCAACGCGGCCGGGGCGCTCACGCCGAGGATGAAGCCGGACCGAAACATCGTCGCGATCTCCAGATCGGAGCTTGACAGGATGTTCCGACAACGCCTCTTTCGCGTCCCGGTTCCTTCACTGCCGTGCTTTCGACGAAATCAGTATTCGGACCTGGATTGTGGTGAGGTGCGCCCCGGCACCTGCCTGTCCACACCGATACAGAGTGGCGAGGAGGTCACACCGGCCTGAAAAAGCGTGCGGCATCGGAACCCTTCGCTCGGCCGAATGTTCTCACAGCACCCGGCCAACTGGTCCTCCCCGCATTCCCCTTGTGCATCGGCCGGAACCTTATCAGCGGGTCGGAGGCTCTCCGGCCCGTTTTTTTGTGCGCTCATCCCAACTGGCGACAACGAAAAACCCCGGCCTCGCGGCCGGGGTTTTTCGCGCGTCCGAGTCGATGTCGCGTGGAAGCACGCCCGTCGTCGGGTCATTGCCGTCCGGCGGTCGTCATCACGCGGTCTTGGCCTCGCGACGGCGGGCGGTCTGCTGGAAGAACAACGCTTGGCTGATGACGGCGGAGACGTTTGCCGGCTGGAACGGCTTGGCGATCAGGAAGGCCGGCTCCGGTCGCTCGCCGGTGAGGAATCGCTCCGGGTAGGCGGTGATGAAGATCACCGGGACCTCGAAGGTCTTCAGCAGGTCGTTGACGGCATCGAGGCCCGACGAGCCGTCCGCCAATTGAATATCGGCCAGGATGAGGCCGGGGCGCTTGCTCTCGGAGGCGATCTTGACCGCTTCCGTTCGGGTGCGTGCGACGCCGATGACGTTGTGCCCGAGGCCTTCGACCAGGGCCTCCAGGTCCATGGCGATCAGCGGCTCGTCCTCGATGATCAGGATGTCGGTGGCCATGTCGGCGGCGAGTTCGCGCCCGGCCTCGTCAACGAGGTCGCGCACTTGGCTCACGTCGACGTCGAGGATGATCGCGGCATCCTCCTCGGAGAAGCCTTCGAGGCACGATAGCAGGAAGGCTTGACGCGGCAGGGGTGTGATCTGACCCAGCCGCACCTCGGCCGGAAGGTCATGCTCCACCTGCTCGGTGCGGCCGTTCACGGACAGCGAGTTCCAGATGCGCGTGAAGACTCGGAACAGATCCGCCTTGACGTTGGTGCTTCGGCCCAGCGTATCGGGCTCGTTGACCAGGGTCTCGAGGGTCGCCGCGACGTAGGCATCCCCGGCCACTTGGCTGCCGGTCAGGGCCCGCGCGTAGCGGCGCAAGTACGGCAGGTGTTGCACCACGAGTTGCGATGTCGACATGCGATCCCCTGTGCCTTGCCGGCCTTTGTCGTGCCCTGCGGCCCAACGCGGCGGCAACGGCTCCGTTCCGAGGGGGCGGAACCGGCCGCGTGCGTCGGCGTTGCTGGTGCAGCCATGACGTATGTCGAGCCGCAAGACAATGCGGCGATGCCGGCATGGGCATCGCATCAAGGGGATGTGGGGGTATGATGGAGTCTGACAACGCGGACGTTCCGCGCGATGCCGTCACGCGCCGCCTACACGAGGGAGCAGGTGCCGCAGCCGACGCGCCAGGATCACCCGATCGGACGATGCTTACACGATCGAAGGGTTTGAGCGACCAGACGCAGCTGCGCCTCGGCAACCATCTGCGCGCGATGTACGACAACGTTCTTCAGCAGCCTGTTCCCGACCGGTTCCGCGAACTCATCGAACGTCTTGAGACCCGTCAACCCGATCCGTAAGACGACGTGGAAACACGGCTTACCTCGCCCAACGGCCGCGGCAGGACGACCTGCCGCGGCCGTAATCGTGCGATCTAGAGCGTCGGGGAGCGGCCGCGCATCAGGCCGATCACGGCCGAGATCGCGAACAGAACGATCGCGACGAAGAAGATCAGCTTTGCGGCTTCCATCGCCGTACCGGCGATGCCGCCGAAACCGAGCAGGGCGGCCACGAGGGCCACGACGAGAAATGTTACGGCCCAACCGAGCATTGGCGTAGTCCTCGAACATCATGGTTGCGGATCAGGCCGCGACCTTCTGACAGCAAGAACGTCACCTCATTGCTTCGGTTCCTTCCCATCGAATGACGCGCACGGCAAAAACTCGCTTTCCGCGAGCGGGATGCGGAGCGGGTGGTGCGGACTCATCGGATCAGGCGCCGCAAATTCCGAAGCCGGACCTCTCCTGCAACCAAGCTTGCGTCGCCATGTACCGGTTCACGCGTCGGCATTCCGGAACAGATAGGTCCGGCCCGACGTTCACGGAGCAACCCCGATGCCCGAGAGATTTGCGATGAGAACAGCCGCCCTCGTCCAGCGCCTCGCCGACACCCTGACGGTCGCCGTCAAGGCCGTGGTGCGCGGTGCCGACGACCTGCTCGCCGCCATCCTGCCGAAGCCGGAGGCGCAACTCGTTCCGGTGCGGGTTCGCCAATCGGGATTCAAAGCGCGCCGCTGACCGCAGCCGGCACCAGCGCAAGCCGTCCTCCGGGGCGGCTTTTTTCATGCCGACGAAGCTTATCCCCAGGAGGATCATCTCTCAAGGGGGATCATCCGCGCGAAGGCTTTCCACGTCGTGTGGAAACGGACCGGCCTCAGGGCTCCGACGCACCGATCCCGGAGAGGCTTGCAGGCGTACCCGCCCGTGAACGCGGTCTGTTCCGGATCAGGAGCGTTGATAAGCTGCTCTACCGGGCACGCGCGCAGTCGAGGCGGCTGCTTGTCCGGTGCAGGTGCCTAATTCGCATTCGCGCTTGCGGCGGCATGCAGTCCTGATCTGCAGTGGCGTGCCCATGTCGGTTGTCTTCCGCACTTGCCGCAGACCGCCGGGCTGCCTTAAGTCGCCATCGACCGCCTAAGCTTTCACCGGGCCGGTCCTGCGGATACGGGCGCTCGGATGTTGGGAATGACGTTCTGGGCGCGCTGGCGGCAGGCCCTCAGATCAGGCGGGACGCGGCGACAGATGATCGGCACGGCAGCAGCCGGATTGATCCTCGGGCTCGGCGGCGTCACCGTCGGTTCCAGCCTCGTCCACGCCTCCGAGCCTGGCGGGATCTTCGATTTCTTCCAGGAGATCTTCCGCGGCCCGGCCCGGCCGGAGGTCGTGCCCGCGCACCGGCCCGGACGCTACGCCAACCTGCCCGACGGACGCCGGCTCGGTGCCGCGCGCCCGGTCTACCACACGCCGCGGCCGGTGGTGGACCTGTCGGTCGGCCGGTCGCGCCGCGCAAGCCGGCGCGGGCCTGCCCGCGAAGCGGTGCCGGTCTCCGTGGCCTCGACCGGGCAGCAGACGGTCTGCGTTCGGATGTGCGACGGTTACCTGTTCCCGCTGGGCAAGCTCGGGGCGCGGGCCGACATGCCGGTGCACCAAGCGGCCTGTGGCGCCGCCTGCCCGGGCGCCTCGACGAGCGTCTACACTCTGGCCGCCGGCGAGACCGAGCTCGATCGGGCGGTGAGCCCGCAGGGCCTGCCCTACCGCGCCTCGGCGCTCGCCAACATCTACAGGCAGCGCCGCGTGGCGAACTGCTCCTGTCAGCCGCCCAAGGGAGCGCCGTCCCTGCCGGTCACCCGGGACCAGACGCTGCGCAACGGTGACGTCGTCGCCACCGCCGACAGCGCCGACGTGGTGACGCGGCTCCGCTCCGGCTCCGTCGCGCTGGTGGATTTCCGGCAGGCATCGCTCACGCAGGGCAGGAACCGGCAGATCGAGGCGAAGGTCGGCGCCCTTCACCGCGAGGCCGAGGCCCGCGCGTTCCGCCGGACCCTTCGCGCCGCCGGTCGGCCGAGCCTCGTTCAGGTCGCGTCCGCGGGCGACGGCTTCCGCATCCCCGAGCGTCCCGTCGGCGACCTCGCCCAGATCCGCGTCGTCACCCCCTCGCCCTTCATCCGCTGATGGCCTCGTCAGGGCCGGAGCGACCCATAACGGGATCGCAGCCGTCGGAATGATTGTCCGATCGCGCACGATGGCGTAGCCCGGCCCCGATCGGGCCAGTCGATCGAAGTCGCGACAGGGCGGAGCGGACGATGGCGGAGACGGGCTCCGGTGCGGATTCCGCGCCGGTCTTCGAGGCGGCGCTGCCGATGGCCGGTCGGATGGCGTCGCTGACGCCCCTCATCCGCCGCCGGGTCGCGCCGAACGGCGGCCCCTTCACCGGAAGCGGCACCTGCACGTACGTGGTCGGGCACGGCCGCGTCGCGGTGATCGATCCGGGACCGGACGATGCCGCGCACGTGGCCGCCCTGCTCGCCGACCTCGGAGCCGAGACGGTCGAGGCCATCGTGGTCACGCACACGCACCGCGACCATTCGCCGGGCGCGCGCCTCCTCAGGGCGAGGACCGGCGCGCCGATCGTGGGCTGCGGCCCGCACCGTGCGGCCCGCGACCTCGCCGCGGGCGAGGTCGCGGTGCTCGATGCCGGCGCCGACCGCCTCCACGTCCCCGACCGGGCGATGCGCGAGGGCGATCGGCTCTCCGGCGCGGGCTGGAGCCTCGTCGCAATCGAGACGCCGGGCCACACCATGAACCACCTCGCCTTCGCACTCCCAGAGGAGAACGCGCTGTTCTCGGGCGATCACGTCATGGCGTGGTCGACGAGCATCGTCGCGCCGCCGGACGGCGCGATGCGGGCCTACATGGCGTCCCTCGACAAGCTCCGCGGGCGCAGCGAAGGCGTCTACTGGCCGGGCCACGGCGGCCCGGTGCGCGATCCGCGCCGGTACGTGCGCGGGCTCGCCAACCATCGCCGCCGGCGCGAGACGTCGATTCTCGCGCGGATCGCGGCCGGCGACACGACGATCCCCGCGATCGTCGCGGCGATCTACCAGGGGCTCGACCCGCGGCTCAGGGGTGCGGCGGCGCTTTCGGTCTTCGCCCACCTCGAGGATCTGGTGGAGCGCGGGCTCGTGGCGACGGAAGGGGGCGCACGCCTCGATGGGGTTTTCGGGCGCGCGGGGACCGCGGGCTGAGGGAGGTGCCGGACAGGCTTAGAGCGGTGCCCGATCGCGCTGCAATCGGCCACGGATCTAAGTCTTTGTTTTAAAACGCTCTCTTACGCCGAACCGGCGTCCACTTCGGCGGAGAGCGCTTTAGCGCGTCGTAACCCGATCGGCCGCCGCATCGTCGCGTGGGCGTGACGGCCCGCGATCGTTACGGCGGACGCATCGCGGCTTGGTGAGCGTGACGTTCACCGTGCAGGGCAGCATGGTCTGGAGGCGTGGAATCTTCGAGAGAACGAAGTAATACACCGTTGCGGCGATGCTGGAGCGCTGCTGATATTCCGGATGATGCTCGACCTTCATATCGAGCCCCAGGCCCTTCGCGTCGCTCTCCAGCCTGTCGAGCAGGATGACATCCTCATCGACGCTGGCGAAGTGCCGCTTCCGCTCGGTTCGGCGCTTGGCCCGGTCGTAGATGAAGCGCGGCGACGACGGCTCGTAGAGCATCACCAAGCGCCCGCCGGGCTTCAGGACGCGATGGACCTCGGACAGGACGGCGTCGTATCGCGAGCCGATGATGAAGTGATGGAAGGCGGCAAAGCAGAACACAAGGTCGAACCGGGCATCCTCGAACGGCAGGGACACGGCGGAGCAGGCCCACTTCTCGTCGATCTTCGCGCCGATCAGGGTCTCGTACTTCGCGGAATTGCGGACCGCGTCGTGACTGAGATCGGTGGTCACGAAGTAGGCGTCCGGAACCTGCGACTTCGCGATGATGCTGGCCCAGCCGTGCCCGGCGCCGAGTTCCAGGATGCGTTCGCCCGGCCTGATCCGCAGGCGATCGAGGAGTGATCGGAAGGCGATCATCACCCGGGATTTGTAGATCACGTTCTCGAAGAGGTCGGCGTCCGGGCCTTCGCCGCGATCGTTCGACCAGAATTCGAGTTCCTTGCGGTCGCTGCTCGACAGAAGCGACCCGTCGACCGCGACGCGCACGCCGCGGTCCTCCTGGAACGCGGCTCCGGAAGGACTCGAAAAGGTAGCGCTCGACATGGCCGGACCCTGCGATCTCTGCCGTCCGCCGCATCGGATCACCGTCGGGCGCGCAGCAAGAGCTTTATAGGCACGAACACGATCACGGTCTTCGAAGGTGGGAACGCGCGTGTCGGCTTGTCCCGGCCATTCCTGTCTCTTGGCTTACGATTAGGGTTAGCGCGCCGAGGTCTCCCGGGGACACAGGAGGCAGGGCCTGTTCGACGATGATCCGCGGGCAGCCGTGCCCGGGCCGGACGCCGATGCGGAGAGCGACGGGCCTCCGCGCGAGACTGCCGGGAGACTACTTCACCGCCAGCGCCAGGTTCGCCACCTCGTCGAGGTAGGCGCGGATGCGATCCGCGTTGACGCCGAAATCGCGGGGTCCGAGGCGCGAGGCGGAGCGGACATCGATGCGCGCCCCGTCCGCGCGGGGCCGGACGCGCACGGTGACGTCGTCGGGCAGGTTGAGGATCAGGCTGCGCGCGACCGCCTCGATCCGCCCGTTGCCGATCCGTCCGCCGGGACGGATCGCCTCGACGATCTGCCAGCGCCGGTTCACCGCCGCCTTGCGGGCGAGCTCGAACGCCTCGTCGGCCCCGATGTCGAGCGTCAGCGGCGCGATCTGCGGGTAGGCAGCGCGCTGGCGCTCGCGGGCCGCCGGACCGGGATCGTCGGGATAGCGCCCGCCGCGACTCGCGAACGCCGTGCGCGAGCGCGAGAAGGCCGGCGGATCGCCGATGTCGGTGGTGACGTCGGTCAGCGCCGGCAGCCGCAGACCGCGCAGGGCCGCGTAGGACGGGTAGGCCAGCACGAGGATCGCGAGGACGAGGCCCCAGAGCGCCGCGCCCAGGCCCCGCGCGCCCTCGCGCCAGACCCGGACGCAGGCGAAGGCCGCGAGCAGCACCGCGACCAGCGCAATGCCGAGCCCCGCCGCCAGGGCGGCCAGCGCCGGCCCGGCCTCCGCCCGCGGATCGCGCACCAGCACGATCGCGATGGCCGTGACGAGGAGCGAGAACAGGGCGATCCAGCGCGCGAGGGGGCCGGCGCGGGTGACGGGTTCCTCGACGAGCAGGCGGCGCATGGGGTTCGGAGGGCGGTGGATCGATCCGGCTATACAGCGCGGCTTGGTCCGGCGCCACTCGCCGATCGGCTCGGGTCTGCTATAGCCTCCCTCCGTGATGCCGCGTTCCCGTCCCGCCGTGCCGAGCCCGGAACCCGCCGATTCCCTGCGGGTCTGGTTCCGCTTCGTCCGCCTGAACCGCCGGGTGACCGCGGCGATCGGCGCGGAATTGCGGGCCATCGGACTCTCGATTCCGCAGTTCGACGTGCTCTCCACGCTCACCGAGCGGGAAGGCCTGACCCAGCAGGAGCTGGCCGGCCGCCTCTACGTGACCAAGGGCAATGTCTCGGGGCTGATCGACCGCTTGGTCGAGGCGGGGCTCGTCGAGCGCCGCGCGAGTCCGGGCGACCGGCGCTCCCACGCCCTCCACCTGACCGGCGACGGTGCGGACTTGGCCGCACGCGGGCTCGCGGCGCAGGCGGCCTACGTCGAGCGGACGCTGGGGCAGCTCGGCCTGGACGATCTCGCGGCGTTCGAGGCGCTGGTGCTGCGCTGGCGGGCGCTGGCCCGCGAGGATGCGGGCCCTGCCGCTCAGGGCGCGTAGGCCCGCGCCGCACCGGGGATGACCGCCGAGGCCGGCAGGTGCAGGGACGCTGGCGCGTCCTCGCGGTCCGCGTCCGTGCCCCCTCGCGCCCTGCGGACGCTGACGGCGTCCCAGGGACCGGTGATCTCGAAGGCCGTGACGGGCCGAGCCGCATCCGTGCCCGTGATCCTGGGCCCGATCTCCGCCCGCGCCCGGACGCTGCGCCCGGGCAGCGAGATCTGTCCCCGCAGCAGGCCGATCAGGCTCGCCGCCCTCAGGGAGCCATCGCCGATCTCGCCGATGCCGTCTGCGAATTTCAGCGCGACCGCGGCGCGCTCGAAGGGTGTGCGGCCGTTGCGGCGGGCCAGCGCGCCGGGGGCGACGGCGCCGTTGCGATGCATCACGTCGGTCAGGTCGAGGCCGGCGATCACGCCGCCGTCGATGGCGAAGCTCGCGCGCCCGGCCACGTGCGCTACGAGGTCGGCGACGTCGCGGCCGCTGCTGTCGAGGGTGAACTGTCCCTGCGTGCCGCCCAGCACCCAGGGTGACTCGCCGAGATCGATGAGGAGCGCGCCGAGGTCGAGGCGGTCGAAGGCGCCCTGCGCCTTGACCTCCGTCTCGGCACCGTCCGCGCCCCCTGCGGCGAGCGCCACGCGGCCCTTGAGCGTCGCGCCCTGGATGCCGGTGCGGATGAGCGCGACCTCCACCGAGCCCGGATGCACCAGGACGCTGGCCGCGAGGTCTTCCAGCACGACGGGGCCGATCCGGCTCTCCGTCGCCGAGATCCGCAGATCGAGGTCGCCTCCCGTCAGCGGCGCCAGGGCGACCGGGCGCGCCGGCGCGCCCGCCTCGCCCGCCTCCGGGCCGAACATCCGCACGAGAGCGCCGACGAGCGGCGCGAGGTTCAGGCGCTCGGCGGCCAGCGTCGCCTGGACCGCGGTGCGGGTTCCCCCCAGGCTCACGGACCCCGCGCCCTCCAGCACGTCGCTGCCCAGCGTCGCGCGCACGCTCGGCAGCGACACGGTGCGCCCGGCGGCCTCGAAGCGCCCGTCGAGGGCGAAGGCCTGGATGAAGGGAGCGAGCGCGACCTCGGCGCCGATCCAGGCGAGCGTCTCGGGCAGCGAGCGCGTCTCGACCCGACCCTGCCCGGCCAGGGCGAGGCCGCCGGCGGCGGTGACGCTGCCGGTGGCGGAGAGCGTTCCGCCGGGCCACGTCGCGCCCGCCGCGAAGGGCGAGGCCGCCCCGTTCATCAGGTCGGCCGCACGCACGCCCGCCAGCGTCAGGTTCGTGCGCGCCCCGCGCCACGTCAGGTCGGCGGCGGCGTCGAGGGTGGCGCTCCAGAACGGCCACGCGAGGGTGAGGTCGACGTCCTGCGCGCCGCCGCCCGGCTCGGCCGAGACCAGGGTCGCGCGCGTCAGCGTGATGCGGCGCGGATGGGCCGAGCCGCCCTGCGCGACGCGTCCGACGAGGCGGCGCACCGGCTCCGTCCAGCGGTCGTCGGCACCGCCCGGCAGGTGGATCGTCGCACGATCGAGGATGAGGCTGCCGATGTCGGACTGCCCCGAGAGCAGGGCGAGCGGGCTGAGTTCGAGCACGAGGCTGCCGCCCTCGATCAGCGCCGGCGCGCCGGGCCGGGTGCCGGTCAGGCGGGTCCGGCTGAAGCTGAGGCGCGGCAGGGGCAGCAGCGTCATCGCGCTCGGACCCTCGGCGACGAGGGCGAGGCCGTAAGCCCCCAGGCCGTGGCTGACGAAGGCCGCCGCCGTCGGGGTGCCGACGGGCCAGGGCAGCGTGGCGGCGCCGGTTCCGGCGGCGGCCAGCGCCGCGAGGCAGAGGGCGGCGATGAGGCGGCGCGGCGACATTGCACTCCGTGCGGACGCATCGCGACCGCGGCGGGACGCGACGAGGGATTGCGGCCGGACCCGGCACGCGGAAGCGGTGCCGGATGTTTCAGGCTTGCCCCGCCGTCATGCACCGGATCGTTCCGGTGATTTCCTTAACCGCTCCGATGGGCTTTGTCTGCCCGGGCCGCTTTTGCCGGACGCGCGGCTGTGGTTCGTTGGCTGGACCACGGTGGGCGCCGCGTGCCGCTGGACCGCTGCGCGGGAATCGGGGACAGCAGTCACGCGCGTTTCGGGGCGGCCGCGCGGCCGGGAGGGTGAGTTCGATGAAGAAGGTCCACGCGAATCCGACGGCGGCGCTGGCCGGGCTGCTGCGCGACGACATGATGATCATGTGCGGCGGCTTCGGCCTGTGCGGCATTCCCGACGAACTGATCGAGGCGGTGCGGGAATCCGGGGTCAAGGGCCTGACCATCGTCTCGAACAACGCCGGCATCGACGGCGTGGGCCTGGGCAAGCTCCTCGACACGCGGCAGGTCGCCAAGATGATCTCGTCGTACGTCGGCGAGAACAAGGAGTTCGCTCGGCAGTATCTCGGCGGGGAGCTGTCGATCGAGTTCAACCCGCAGGGGACGCTCGCCGAGCGCATCCGCGCGGGCGGGGCCGGCATCCCGGCCTTCTTCACCAAGACCGGCGTCGGCACCAAGGTCGCCGAGGGCAAGGAGGTGCGCGCGTTCGACGGCGAGCACTTCGTGATGGAGCGCGGGCTGTTCGCCGACCTCGCGCTGGTCCACGCCCATACCGGCGACACCGAGGGCAACCTCGCCTACCGGATGACGGCGCGCAACTTCAACCCGATGATGGCGACCGCGGCCAAGGTGACCGTCGCGCAGGTCGAGCACCTCGTGCCGCCGGGCACGATCGACCCGGACACCATCCACACGCCGGGCATCTACGTGAAGCGTATCATCCACGTGCCGGTGCGCGAGAAGCGGATCGAGCAGCGCACGGTGCGCAAGCGCGCCGAGGCTTCCGCCGCTACGGCGGGCGGCGACGGCGGCCAGATCTGATCAGGGTTGGAAGGAGCAAAACCATGGCCTGGACCCGCGAGCAGATGGCGGCGCGCGCCGCCCGCGAACTGGAGGACGGCTTCTACGTCAACCTCGGCATCGGCATCCCGACGCTGGTGTCGAACTACATTCCCGAGGGCATGTCGGTGCAGCTCCAGTCCGAGAACGGGATGCTGGGCATGGGGCCGTTCCCTTTTGAGGGCGAGGAGGACCCGGACCTGATCAACGCCGGCAAGCAGACGATCACGGCGCTGCCGACGACGAGCTACTTCTCGTCGGCCGATTCGTTCGGGATGATCCGCGGCGGGCACATCAACCTGTCGATCCTCGGCGCCATGCAGGTCGCGGGCAACGGGGATCTCGCCAACTGGATGATCCCCGGCAAGATGGTGAAGGGGATGGGCGGCGCCATGGACCTCGTGGCCGGCGTCAAGCGCGTCGTCGTGGTGATGGAGCACGTGGCCAGGAACAAGGACGGCACCGAGGCGCCCAAGCTCCTCAAGGCCTGCGACCTGCCGCTGACCGGAACCCGCGTGGTCGACCTCGTCATCACCGATCTCGGCGTGTTCGCGATCGACAAGCACGGCGACGGCGGCATGCGCCTGATCGAACGCGCCGACGGCGTCACCGAGGAGGATATACGCGCCAAGACGGAGGCGGATTACACGGTGGCGCTGGCCTGACCCCTACGGACCGTTCCGCTTCCCTCCGAGCCACGTCGCCGCGCCCACCGCGAGGCCGACCGCGGCGATCAGCAGGGTCGAGGCGGCGTTGATCTCCGGGTTCACGCCGAGCCGCACTTGGCTGTAGAGCCGCATCGGCAGGGTGGTGGCGCCCGGGCCCGAGACGAAGCTCGCGATGACGAGGTCGTCGAGCGATAGGGTGAAGGCCAGCAGGAACCCGGCTCCGACGGCCGGCGCGACGAGCGGCAGGGTGACCGTCGCGAAGACGCGCATCGGCCCGGCGCCGAGGTCGGCGGCGGCCTCCTCCAGGTCGCGGTCGAGGCCGCGCAGGCGGGCGGCGACCACGACGGCGACGAAGCCGGTGCCCAGCGTCGCGTGCGCGATCACGATCGCGACGAGGCCGCGCTCCAGGCCGATCCCGACGAACAGCAGCAGCAGCGACAGCCCGGTGATCACCTCCGGCATCACCATCGGCGCCGTGACGAGGCCGGTGAACAGGGTGCGGCCGGCAAACCGCCCGTGGCGCACGAGCGCCAGCGCACTGAGCGTGCCGAGCAGCGTCGCGATCGCCGCGGCGAGGGCCGCGACGCGCAAGGACACCCAGGCGGCCGCGAGGAGCGGCGCGTCGGAGACCAGCACGCCGTACCAGCGGGTCGAGAAGCCGCCCCACACCGTCACCAGCGCCGAGGCGTTGAAGGAGTAGGCGATGAGCACCAGGATCGGCGCGTAGAGGAAGGCGAAGCCCAGTCCGAGGGCCGTCCGCGTGACGGCCGTCACCGCCCGCCCTCCCCGCGTCCCGCCTCGGCCGAATCCCTGGCGGCCTCGCGGAACAGCACCACGGGGCCGACGACGATCAGCAGCAGCAGGATCGCGACGGCCGAGGCCAGCGGCCAGTCGCGGTTGGAGAAGAACTCGGACCACAGGACGCGGCCGAGCATCAGCGTGTCGGAGCCGCCCAGCAGGTCGGGGATGATGAACTCGCCGACCATCGGGATGAAGCAGAGCAGCGCGCCGGCACCGAGCCCGGGCAGGCCGAGCGGCAGCGTCACGCTCCAGAACACCCGGGTCGGCGAGGCGCCGAGGTCGGAGGCCGCCTCGCGCAGGGTGGGATCGAGACGCGACAGCACCGCGTAGAGCGGCAGCACCATGAACGGCAGGTAGGCGTAGACGAGGCCGATCAGGACCGCGGCGGGGGTGCTCAGGATCTCCAGCGGCCGCTCGATCAGCCCGAGGCGCGTCAGCCCGAGGTTGATGAGACCCTCGGGCTTGAGGAGGGCGATCCAGGCGTAGACGCGGATCAGGAAGCTCGTCCAGAACGGCACGACGATCAGCGCCACCAGCAGCGGCTGCCACCGCGCTGGGCTCCGGGCGACCGCGTAGGCGAGCGGCGTCGCGATCAGCACCAGGATCGCGGTTCCCGCGAGCGCGTAGGCCACCGAGCTCAGCGCCGCGTCGCGGTAGAGCGCGTCCCCGGCCAGCGTCGCGTAGTTGTCGAAACTCAGCGCGTCGAGGAAGCTCGACCAGCCCTCCAGGCCGCCCTGCCAGTCGAGCACCGGCAGGTAGGGCGGCATCGCGGTCGCGGGCTCGGACAGGCTGATCTTCAGGGTGATCGCGAACGGCACCAGGAAGAACGCGCCGAGCCAGAGCCACGGCGGCAGCCGGACGAGGGCCTGAAGTCTCCTGGTGCTCGGCGGCCCGGTCATGTCCGAGCGTCGCGGGCATTCGGCCGGAGGCCGTGCGCCGTCGCCGAGCGAGGCGCGGACCCCTTCTCCCATCCAAGTCGGGCCTGCCCGACTTGGACATCCGAGATGTGTAGGGAGAGGAGGCCGCGCAGTGCTTCGTGCGGTCGGTCGAGTCCCGCCCAGGCACGACGCCCGACGCTGGAGGCCGATGGTGCGCACAGATCCGCGTCCCGTTCCGTCGCGAAGGCGGTCATGCAGGCAGTATCGTTGCGGCGTCGGGCGCGAACCGGACCCGCGTCGCCGCGCCGACCGGCGGGGCCCCCTCCCCCGGTGCGGCGGTCGCTCGGATCGACGGCCCGTCGCTCAGGCGGACGACGCGGCGGATGCGGTCGCCCAGGAACGTCTCCTCCGCCAGGATGCCCGGCAGCCCATCCGTCCCGAGCACCACCTGCTCCGGCCGCACGGCAACCACCACCGCCGCGCCGGGTTCGATCGACGCGGTCGGCGCGGCGGCGCGGATCGGGCCGTGCGCCGTCTCGACATCGCGGACCGGCCCGGGCTCGTGGGCGCCGAGGCGACCCGCGATCAGGTTCACGTCGCCCAGGAGCCCGGCGACGAAGCGCGTGACCGGGCACCGATAGAGCTCCGCCGGCGCGCCGACCTGCACGAGGCGCCCGCGGTCCATCACGCCGATGCGGTCGGCGAGCGTCATCGCCTCGGACGGGTCGTGGGTCACGACGACGAAGGTGGTGCCGAGCCGCCGCTGGAGCGCGCGCAGTTCCCCTTGCGTCTCCTCGCGCAAGGATCGGTCGAGGGCGGCCATCGGCTCGTCGAGGAGCAGCACCCGCGGCTCGCGGGCGAGCGCCCGGGCGAGCGCGACCCGCTGGCGCTGGCCGCCGGACAGGGTGGCCGGCGCGCGATCCCCGAACCCGTCGAGGCGCACGAGGCGCAGCAGGGCTGCGACCCGGCCGGCGATTCCTGCGCGGGCGAGCCCGAGCCCGTCGAGGCCGTAGGCGACGTTGCGCGCCACGCTCATGTGCGGGAACAGCGCGTAGGACTGGAACATCATGTTCACCGGCCGCCGGTGCGGCGGCAGCGCGCTCAGGTCGCCGCCGTTCAGGAGGATCGCGCCGGAGGTCGGCGCCTCGAAGCCCGCGATCAGGCGCAGCAGGGTGCTCTTGCCGCAGCCGGACGGCCCGAGCAGGCAGAAGAACTCCCCAGCCGCGAGGTCGAGCGACACGTCCGCGACGGCCGCCTGCGTCCCGAAGGTTTTCGCAAGCCGCACGATGCGCATCAGGGGCGTGGGCGAGGTCGAATCCGGCACGGCGTCCGCGTGGGCTGAGCGTTTCAGGCTACCGGCCTTCGACCGCGAGCGGAATCGGCGGCAGCGCCACAGGGGATGAGAATCGAACCCGCTGCCGGACCTGCGCAGGTGCGCGTCCTAGCCGTCCTCGCGCAGGGCCTCGGCGACGCGGGCCTCCAGCAGGTCCGGCCGCCGGATGACCAGGGCGCCGCGGGTGCGGTCGACGAGGCCCTCGCTCGCCATCACCGTGAACTCGCGGGTCACCTGCTCGCGGCGGCATCCGATGCGGGCGGCGAGCACGTGATGGTAGGGCGGCGGCGTCACCACCCGCTCGTCCCCGCCCCCCGCCCGCGGCACCGAGAGGCGCAGCAGCTCGGAGTAGAGGCGGTGGCGCAGATCCAGCAGCGCGTGCTCCATCAGGCGGGTGTTCAACTCGCGCACCCGCTTGGTCAGCAGCCGGAACAGGCGGTCGGCGATGGGCTCGGAGGCGAACACCATCTGCCGGAACACCGCGGCCGGCACGACGCAGACCTCGCCGCGGGTCAGCGCCGTGACGTTGGCCGAGCGCGCGACCCCGTCGAGGGCCGCCAGCTCCCCGAAGAAGGCGCCCCCGCGCATCTCGCCCAGGATCACCTCCTTGCCGGATTGCGAGCGGTTGAGGATCCGCACCTCGCCGGTAGCGAGGAAGTAGACGTCGGTCGATACGTCGTCGAAATCGACCAGCACCTCGTTCTCGTCGAACCGCCGCCAGTGGCAGCGGGTCTCGTAGGGGCCGAGCTCGATGCCCGGTTCCTTGAAGAACGGAATGGTCGAAAGCCGCGCCATTGGAAGACCGTCCCCTCGCGATACGCCGCGCCCGCCGCGACGCGGGGAGACCGGGTAGCCGCGCGCCCGGCCCGATCCGGGGCGTCGACGTCGTGAAGCTTGTCAAAGGATCGTGACGACCGGGTCGCCACCGGTCAAGCCGAGCGGGTACGATCGGCGTGGATGGTGCCCACGTCCTTGCGATCTGACCCGCGGCTGCGCGGCGTCGATCGCGTGATCGGCGCCGCGCGCGAAACTGTGATTTTTCAGATCAAGGCCTATCGTAGCCCATAGGACCGCATTCGCGGCCGGACCCTGGGACCCCAGAAGTGCAGAATCCGCACCGTTGCGACGACCGACTTGCGCGGCCTCGTCGTCTCCGCCCCGACGCGTGAGCACGACCGCGATGTCGCGCCTCGGCCGAACGCCCGCGGAACCGAAGGCGGACGCCGGCCTGCCGGATACCGGCCACAGGGCGACGCTGGCCGCCGCGTTCGTCCGCTCCGGGCGCGGGCTGCATACCGGGCGGCACGCCACCGTCCGCGTGGCCCCGGCACCGTCGGACCATGGCCTCGTCTTCCGCCGAACGTTCCCCGGCGGCCGCACCGTCGACGTGCCGGCTTCTTGGCACCTGCGTGAGAGGCAGCCGCTCTGCACCGCGCTCCGTTCGCCCGAGGGGCCGCTGATCCGCACCGTCGAGCATCTGCTTGCCGCGCTCTACGCCCACCGCATCGACGACGCGCTGATCGAGATCGACGCCGAGGAGCTGCCGATCTTCGACGGCAGCGCCGTGCCGTGGTGCCGCGCGATCCGCGAGGCGGGCCGGGCGGAGGGCGCGGTTCCGCGCCGAGCGATCCGGGTCCTCGCCCCGGTCGAGGTCGTCGACGGAAGGCGGAGGCTGCGCATCGAGCCGGGGGACGGCCTCCGGATCAGCGCCCACCTCGCCCTGGCGCATTTCGGCCCGCTCGACTGGTCCGGGGCGATCACGCCCGATGGCTTCCTCGCGGAGATCGCCCCGGCGCGGAGCTTCGGCCGCTACTGGCGCGCGATGCTCGGGCGCGCCTACGGCTTCGCCGCCCGAAAGCCCCTCCTGCAGGGCTGCGGCGTGGCTTCCGCGGCGATGATCGTGCGCGGCACCATCATCGGCGGCCTGCGCGTGCCCGACGAGCCGGTGCGTCACCGCGTGCTCGACCTCGTGGGCGACCTCGCGCTCGCCGGGCGCCCGATCCTCGGGCGCCTCACCGCCGTCCATACCGGGCACGAGCTGAATCACGCGCTGGTGGCCAAGCTGATGGCCGAGCCGGCGGCGTGGGAGCTGGCCTGAGACGCCTCCCAACCCCGGCCGCTTGCCACCGTGCCCCGGCCTCGCCAGAACGCGGGCCATGCTCCGCGTCAACGACCTCACCCTCCGCATCGGCGAGCGCCTGATCCTCGACGGCGCGAGCTTCGCGATTCCCGAGGGCGCCCGCGTCGGCCTCGTGGGGCGCAACGGCGCCGGCAAGACCACCCTGTTCAAGGCGATCCTGGGCGAGTGGCCGATCGAGGCCAACGCGGTGTCGATGCCCCGCGGCATGCGCATCGGCGCGGTGGCGCAGGAGGCGCCGGCCGGCCCCGAGACGCTGCACGCCGTGGTCCTCGCCGCCGACACCGAGCGCGCCCGGCTGATCGTGGAGGCGGAGGGCGCCGACGGTCTGCGGCGCGCCGAGATCGAGACCCGGCTCGTCGACATCGGCGCCCATTCCGCGCCGGCTCGTGCGGCGGCGATCCTGCACGGCCTCGGCTTCGACGCGTCGGCGCAAGGGCGCCCGTGCGCCGACTTCTCCGGCGGCTGGCGGATGCGGGTGGCGCTGGCCGCCGTGCTGTTCTCCGAGCCCGACCTGCTGCTGCTCGACGAGCCGACCAACTACCTCGACATCGAGGGCACGATCTGGCTCTACGACTACCTGGAGCGCTACCCGCGCACCGCGATCATCATCAGCCACGACCGCGACCTGCTCGACGAATCCGTCGATCACATCCTGCATCTGGATCGCGGCAAGCTGACGATCTACCGCGGCGGCTACACGAGCTTCGCCCGCCAGCTCTCCGAGAAGCGGGTGCTCCAGGCCAAGGCCAAGGTGAAGCAGGACGCCGAGCGCGCCCACCTCCAGAGCTTCATCGACCGGTTCAAGGCCAAGGCCACGAAGGCGCGCCAAGCCCAGTCCCGCGTCAAGAAGCTCGCCAGGATGGTGCCGATCGCAGGGCTCATCGAGGACGACGTGCCGGTGATCCACCTGCCGAGCCCGGAAAGACCCCTCGCGCCGCCGATCGTCGCGATGGAGCGGGTGCAGGCGGGCTATCCCGACCGCATCGTGCTGTCGGGCCTGAACCTCAGCCTCGCCCCCGACGACCGGGTGGCGCTGCTCGGTGCCAACGGCAACGGCAAGTCGACCTTCTGCAAGCTGATCGGCGGCCGGCTCGACGCGCTCTCTGGGGACTTGCGCCGCTCGTCCAAGATGAAGGTCGCCTACTTCGCCCAGCACCAACTCGACGAGCTGCGCCCCGCCGAGAGCGCGGTGGCGCACCTGCGCAGCCTGATGCCGGACGCCCCCGAGGCGCGGGTGCGGGCGGCGACCGCCCGCCTCGGCTTCCCGGCCAACAAGGCCGACACGCCTGTGGCGCAACTGTCGGGCGGCGAGAAGGCGCGCCTGCTGATGGGGCTCGCCGCCTTCGACGGGCCGCACCTGCTGATCCTCGACGAGCCGACCAACCACCTCGACATCGAGAGCCGGCAGGCGCTGGTCGCGGCGATCAACGACTACGAGGGCGCCGTGATCCTCGTCAGCCACGACCGCTTCCTGGTGGAGGCCTGTGCCGATCGCCTGTGGCTGGTGGCCGACGGCTCGGTGAAGACCTTCGACGGCGACATGGACGATTACCGCCGCCTCGTGCTCGCCGGTCCCGAGCGCGACGCGCCGCGCGAGGCGGACGCTGCCGGCGGCCGGCCGGCGGAGGCGCGTCGCTCGGCGGTCGAGCGCCGCGCCGCGCTCGCTCCCCTCCGCAAGCGGCTCGAAGGGCTGGAGGCGCGCATGGAGCGGCTCACCGCGGCCATCGCCAAGATCGACGCGGCGCTCGGCGACGGCTCGGCCTTCCGCGAGAACGCGGCCAAGGCCGGCGAGATCGCGAAGATGCGCGCGGATGCCGTGACAGCTCTGGCGGCGGCGGAGGAGGAGTGGCTCGAAGTCAGCGGGGAGATCGAGGCGGCCGCCTGAGCCTTTGATACGCCTGCGGTAACCCTCGACAGGACGGCCCCGGTCCCCGATAGGAAGCTTGGCTTCAAGGCAGGCGTGCCGGTCGGGGGATGGCGATGGCTGACGGAGTCGTGGCTTTGGCGGCCCGGTCGGGGAGGGCCCCGGGCCGAGGCCCCGATGCGGTGATCGCCGTACCCGTCCGCAACGAGGCCGAGCGCATCGCGGCCTGCCTCGCGGCCATCGACGCCCAGACCGGGCTGCGGCCCGGCAGCCTCGGGCTCGTGCTGTTCCTGAACAACTGCACCGACGGCACCGCGGCGGTCGTCGCCGACCTCGTGCCGCGGCTGTCGCTGCCGGTGCGGGTGATCGAGGCGGTGTTCGCGGGCGCCCATGCCGGCTGGGCGCGCCGGGCCGCGATGGACGCGGCCGCCGGCTGGCTCGGGTCCGCCGGCACGATCCTCTCCACCGATGCCGACAGCCGCGTGCCGCCGGACTGGGTCGCGCGCAACCTCCGCACCCGGGCGGCCGGTGCCGATGCGGTCGCCGGCCGCGTCGAGCTCATTCCCGAGGAGGCCGCCCTGCTGCCGGCCTTCCTCCACGCCCGCGGGCGGCTGGAGGACGCCTACGACGCGCTGCTCACGGAAGCCGAGGCGCGCATCGATCCCGATCCGAACGATCCGTGGCCGTGCCACCGCATCACCATCGGCGCGAGCTTGGCCGTCGGTCTCGACGCCTACCGGCGGGTCGGCGGCATGCCGGACATCCCCCTCGGCGAGGACGGCGCCTTCGTGGCTGCCCTCCGCGCCCACGGGTTCCGCGTGCGCCACGACCCGGCGGTGATGGTGTTCGTCTCGGCCCGCCTCACCGGGCGGGCGGCCGGCGGCGTCGCCGACACCATCCGCGCCCGCTGCGAGGACCCCGGCGCCCTGTGCGACGCGCGGCTCGAAGCGGTGCCGCGCGCCCTGATCCGCTACCTCTGGCGCCGGCGACTGCGCCGCCTGCACGCGGACGGGCGGCTCGCGACGACGCGGGGCTGGGCCCGCCGCCTCGCGATTGCGCCGGACGAGGCCGGGCGGCTCGCCGCGATCGCCCTGCCCGGTCAGGCGGTCGCCGAGGCCGAGCGCGCCAGCCCGCGGCTCGCGCATCATCCGCTCGGGGTCCAGGACCTCCCCGGCCAGATCCGCGTCGCGCGGGCGGTCCTGCCGGTCCTCCGCGCCTGCGTCCGCGTGCGCGACCTGTGGTGTTCGGCCCGGTCGCGCCCGAAGATCGTCGGCACGCCGGCGGCTGCGGCGTAGGATCGGCGTGCCGGATCATCGCGGTGCAGCCCTCCGGACGACGCGGGCGGCGCCAGGACGTCCCCGTGGCCCGAAGCCTTCGCGGTCCCGCTTCCGGGAAACGCTCCGTTGATGCGCGTGCGATAGCGTGACGAACCAGGACTCCAGCACCGCCCGGGTCTCATGACACCAGCCGCGTTCATCGAGAAGTGGGGCCGGAGCGAGCTCCGCGAGCGCCAGGGCGCGCAGAGCCACTTCAACGACCTCTGCGCGCTCATCGGCGAGCCGAACCCGACCGACGCCGACCCGCTCGGCGCGAGCTACTGCTTCGAGCGCGGCGCCACCAAGGTCGGCGGCGGCGACGGCTGGGCCGACGTGTGGCGGCGCGGCTGCTTCGGCTGGGAGTACAAGGGCAAGCACAAGGACCTGAGCGCGGCGCTGCGCCAGCTCCAGATCTACGCGCCGGATCTGGAGAACCCGCCCTACCTCGTGGTCTGCGACATGGAGCTGATCGTCGTCCACACCAACTGGACGAACACGGTCCGCCGCACGCTGACCTACGGCTTCGACGACCTGCGCGAGCCGGCCAAGCTCGACCAACTCCGGCAGGTGTTTCGCGGGTCGGACGCGCTGCGGCCGGGCCTGAGCCCGCAGGAACTCACCGCCAAGGTCGCGACGCGCTTCGGCGATCTCGGCCGGCGCCTGCAGGAGCGCGGGCACGAGCCGCAGGCGGTGGCGCACTTCCTCAACCGCCTGATCTTCTGCCTGTTCGCCGAGGATGCGGAGATCCTGCCCAAGGGGTTGTTCACCCGGCTGCTGCTGGCCCTCTCGCGGGTGGAGTATTTCAAGCCGGCGCAAGCCAAGGCGCAGTTCGACGGCCTGTTCTCCACGATGCGCACCGGCGGCTTCTTCGGCGCCGACGTGGTGCGCTGGTTCAACGGCGGCCTGTTCGACGATGCGCAAGCGCTGCCGCTGGAGCGGGCCGACCTCGATCTGCTCGCCGGCACCGCCCGGGAGCACGACTGGTCGAACATCGACCCGGCCGTGTTCGGTACGATGTTCGAGGAAGCCCTGAAGACCACCGGCCGGCGCGCGGCGCTCGGCGCCCACTACACCGACCGCGAGAAGATCCTGAAGATCGTCGAGCCGGTGGTGATCCGGCCGCTGGCGGCCGAATGGGCGGCGGCGCTCCCCGCCATCCGGGGCGAGGCCGACGCGATGGACGCCGCCGACGCGGAGCGCAAGGCCGTCCACGAGGCGGCCGCCCTCGCGATGGAGGCGGGCGCCGCCGCCTACCGGGCCGGCGAGGCGGGCCGCCGCAAGGCGCTCGCCGACATCGCCAAGCGCCGCGACGCCGCGCTCGCCCGCGCCACCGCGCTCCGCGACGCCTTCCTCGCGCGGCTGGCAGCCTTCCGGGTGCTCGACCCGGCCTGCGGCTCGGGCAACTTCCTGTACGTCGCCCTGCATGCGCTGCGCGACATCGAGCTGCGCGCGCTGCTCGACGCCGACCGGCTCGGCGTGCCGCAGGTTCCGCCCCGCGTCGGCCTCGACGCCGTCCGCGGCCTCGAGATCGAGGCGTATGCGGCCGAACTCGCCCGCGTCACCCTGTGGATCGGCAACCTGCAATGGGAGCGCCGCAACGGCTACAC
>NZ_CAXTBY010000021.1:0-20834 GCF_964242245.1 uncultured Methylobacterium sp.
CGAGGGTCGGGAGAGGGGAGCGACAGTGCCGGATGCGGCGCTCCCCTCTCCCGACTTGGCTCGCGGGCCACCCTCCCCCGCGGAGGGGGGAGGGAAGGGGCGTCCCCTCACAGCACCGCATCGAGCCGCTCCATCAGCGGGGCGTAGGCCTCCGGGCCGGCCTCGACGTCGAGGCGCAGGCCGGCGATGCCGCGGCGGGCGTAGTCGGCCAAGCGCGCGTCGGCGGCAGGCGGCGCGGCCCGCTCCGCACGCCCGGCCTGGACGGTGCCGCGGCGTCCGTCGGGCAGCGCGAACGGGTAGAAGCCCGGCGGCCGCAGTCGCTCGAAGGCGTCGCTCACCAGGATCAGGCGGATCGACAGGCGCTCGGCCAGGAGCGTCAGCAGGCGGTCGAACTCAGGCCCCGGCGCATCGAGCGCGCTGGCGATGACGAGGTGGCCGCCGGACGGCAGCAGGCTGCGGGCCAGCGTCAGCACGGCGTCGAGCGGCGGGTCGTCGGCGACGGGGAGGCCGAGCGCGCGGGCGTGGGCGGTGGCGAGCGCGCCGGTCACGGCGGTCATCGCCCGTTCGCCGCCCGCCGGGCGCAGCGCGGTGGGCTCGCCCGCGCCCGCGACCACGAGGCCGACGCGGCCGCCGTCGCCGACGACGCGCCAGCCGAGCAGCGCCAGCGCCTCGGCCGCCGCCACCGAGCGCAGCGCCCGGCGGGTGCCGAACAGCATCGCGGGGCGGAAGTCGGCGAGCAGCACCACGGCGCGGTCGCGCTCGTCGTGGTGGGTGCGCACGTGCAGCACGCCGGTGCGCGCGGTGCTGTTCCGGTCGATGTGGCGCCGGTCGTCGCCCTCCGACCACAGCCGCACGTCGTCGGGCTCGGAGCCGCGCCCGCGCCGCTTGGTGACGATGCCGCCGGGGAGCCCCGCGAGCGTGCGCGTGGCGGGCGAGACCCCGCGGCGGGCGAGGTGGCGCAAGCCCATCAGCGCCGCGCCGGACAGGTGGAGGCCGGGGTGGTTTTGGACCTCGTCAGGGATGGCGGAAGCAGTCATGCCGACGCCCGCAGGTCGCACCGCACCTCCCTCTCCCCTCTGCGGGAGAGGGTGGCCCTCGCGTCAGCGAGGGTCGGGAGAGGTCGCTCCCCTCTCCCGACCCGCTGCGCGGACCACCCTCCCCCGCACTCAAGTCGGGCTGGCCCGACTTGAGCACACCGAGTGCGCATCTCGGGCAAACCCGAGCTGCGTCGGGGGGAGGGAGAGGTCGCGCGCGTGGGCTCGGGCGCGCGCACCTCAGAGCGCCCGCACCCGCTGCACCAGCCCGGAGACGATGCCGCGGGCGGTGAGCCCCTCGGCGGCGGCCCGCCACGTCAGGCCGATGCGATGGGAGAGCGCGTCGGCGGCCAGTTCCGCCACGTCCTCGGGGATCACGTGGTCGCGCCCGTGCAGGTAGGCCCGCGCCTTGCCCGCCAGCATCAGCGCGAGGGTGCCCCGGGGCGAGGCCGGGTGCTCGATCGCCGCGCGCAGGTCGGGCGCGGCCGCATCCGTGCGCGTCGCGGCGACGAGGCGCACGAGGTAGTCCTTGAGCGCGGGCGAGACGTAGGTCCGGAGCGCGGCCTCCCGCGCGCTGCGGATCTCGTCCACCGTGAGCCGCACCGGCATCGCTTCGGCGTGGTGGTTCAGTTCGCCCTCCACGAGGTCGAGGATGGCGCGCTCGGCGGCCTCGTCCGGCATGCCGACGACGACGTGGAGCAGGAAGCGGTCGAGCTGCGCCTCGGGGAGCGGGAAGGTGCCGGCGTGCTCGATCGGGTTCTGGGTCGCCACCACCATGAACGGGTCGGGCAGCGGATGGGTGTGGCCGGCCACCGTGATCTGCCCCTCCGCCATCGCCTCGAGCAGCGCCGACTGCACCTTGGGCGGCGCGCGGTTGACCTCGTCGACGAGGATCAGCCCGTGGAACAGGGGGCCTGCCAGGAACTCGAAGGTGCCGGCGTCCTGGCGCCAGACGGTGGTGCCGGTGAGGTCGGCCGGCATCAGGTCCGGCGTGCACTGGATGCGGGCGAACGAACCGTCGAGGCCGTCGGCCAGCCGCTTGACCGCGCGGGTCTTGGCCAAGCCCGGCGCGCCCTCGATCAGGAGGTGGCCGCCGGTGAGCAGGCCGATCAGCAGGCGCTCGACGAGGCCGCTCGCCCCGATCAGGCCGTGCTCCAGGCCGGCGCGCAGCGCGTGGATGCGGGCGCGCAGGGGATCGTCGGCCGACGACGCGACGGGGCGCGAGGCCAGGGCTGCGCCGCTCATGCGCGCGGGCACCCGGCCAGGGGCAGGGCGTCGTTCGGGCCGGAGGCCGCCGCGGGAACGGGGTCCTGCATCCTGCACGTCTCCTCGTCTCGGATTCGAAACCTGGATTCTTAAGGGATCCATAGGCCCGCCCGTGTGCCCGCTGCCCGGGGCCCTCGTCAATCCCGCCCGCGGGCCGATCCGGGCTCCGAACCCAGGTTGACGCCGCCCGGGCGGGAAATGCCGGCGGGCGTCACCGATCCGTCATGCCGGCGCGGGTAGGAGGCACGATGCCCGGCCCGTTCCCCACGCCCACGCCCGAATCCCTGAACTCCGCGATCAGCCTCGCCGTCGCCTTCGCGCTCGGCACCTTGATCGGGGCCGAGCGGCAGTACCGGCAGCGCACCGCGGGCCTGCGCACGGCGGTGCTCGTGGCCGTGGGCGCCGCCGCCTTCGTCGACCTCGGCGTGCGGCTCACCGGCAACGAGGGCGGCACCCGCACGGTGGCCTACGTGATCTCCGGCATCGGCTTCCTCGGCGCCGGCGTGATCATGAAGGAGGGCCTGAACGTGCGCGGCCTCAACACGGCCGCGACGCTGTGGTGCTCGGCCGCCGTCGGCGCGTTCAGCGGTGCCGACCTGCCCCTCGAGGCCGGCTTCGTCACCGCGGCGGTGCTCGCCTGCAACACCCTGCTGCGGCCCCTCGTCAACGCCATCGACCGCATCCCGATCGACGCGAGCGCGACGGAGGCGACCTACGCGGTCCAGGTGACGACGGCCCCCGAGGCCGCCGGCCCCGCCCGCGACCTCCTGGTCGAGCGCCTGGAGGCGGCGGGCTACCCGGTCGGCGGGGTCGCGGTCGCGGAGCGCGGCGAGGACCTCATCGAGGTGGTGGCCACGCTGATCGCCACCGCGGTGACCGCGCGGGACCTCGACGCGGTGACGGCGGCGCTGGAGACCCAGCCCGGCATCCGCCACGCGACGTGGTCGGTCCAGAGCGCCGCCTGACGTCCCGGCCGTCGCCGACGGATCGGGGCGTGCGGATGCGGGCAAGCCTGCACACCCTGCGGTGGGGTGTCGGGTTGCGTTTTTGGAGTGGCCGAGCGCCTGCTTCCGACCCGTTGCGGCCGTTCCAACCGTGATCAGCGAATGACCGCTCATCGTGCGACTGCGGTCATCGCGATGCCCTCGGCGGGTGAAAAAGCACGATGTGAGAAATCGGCTGACGGATGCTACGATCGATCATCGTCGAGCAGCCGTCCTCAGCATCCATTCGGCGGAGGGTTGATCGGATCGGTCGATAAGCTGATCAGCCGGCGTCAAACGGCACCGAGGTAGTGGGATGCAAGCCTTCGAGAAAGCCGCGCACCGGGCCGCGACCTTGGTCGAGTTGAACGCGCTGTTCGGGCGCGCGGTGCGCGAATGCGGCTTCACGGCCTACGCCGCCGGTTACCTCCCTCACGGCAACGCGGGTGCAAAGGCGGCGCGCGACCCGTTCGTGCTGATCAACTGGCCGCGGGCCTGGCTTGAACTCTACGCCCGCCAGGGCTTCGCCGGGGAGGATGCCGTCATCGCCGCCGCGCAGCACGCCGCCGAACCATTCACGTGGAAGCAGGTGCAGGCCAGCCAGCCGGGCGCCAGCGCCCGCATCTTCGCAGCGGCGCGCGAGTTCGGATGGAGCGACGGCCTGCTCGTGCCTGTGCGCGATCCGGCGGATGAGGGCCGCGTCGGCGTCGTCAGCCTCGCCACGCCGGGCCTCGACCATCTCGACGCGGCCGGGCTCGATCGGGTCGCGGCTCTCTGCCGGTTTGCCTTCGTCCGGGCGCTGGGCCTGTCGGGCGAGAGCGTGCAACCACCGTCTCTGACGGCCCGTGAGCGCGAGGTGCTCATGCTCGTCGCCCGCGGCTACGACGATGCCGGGATCGGCGCGGCGCTCGGCCTGACGAAGGCGACCGCACACTCGTATGTCGAGCGGGCCAAGCGCCGGCTCGGCGCGGCGACGCGCGCGCAGGCCGTGGCGACGGCCCTGCTGGCGGATCTGATCGATCTACGGGGCGGCGCTTGAAGGCATGCGCCGGCCGTCTTGCGGTTCCGAGATGATCGTTCGACTCTCGCATCGACCGTACTTCCGCGCGGTTCTCGATCGTCGTTCAAAGGAGAATTTATTAACTATTTTTGATTGTGTCTTAATGAGAAATTAAATAATCAATAGATGACTTCAGCAGTGTTTATGACTTGTGTTGTTTAATAATCACACGCGGATTCTGTCAATCGCGTACCTCCGTTTGGAGGTATCCGCTGGCCCATGACATGCGCAATCTTCGCTCACGGCCGCCCGCTCAATACAAGCGATTCAGAGAAGGGTGCGTAGTCCGAGACTGATTTTCGATGGAGCGCAATGTGACGATACGAAGCTTGAGCCTGAGCTTGGCCCTGCTCGGATGTTCGACGGCTCCCGGCCTCGCCCAGGCCGGCAGATCCGAACCGGCGATCCGCGACTGGTCCGGCTTCTATGCCGGGGCGAGCCTCGGCGGGGGCACCGGTACGAACAGCTTGTCTCCGCGCAAATCGCCTGTCCAACAGAGCACGACCACGGTGACCATCCCGGGGGCGTCGTCCTGTAGCCGGCAGCCGAACAACCCCACGATCGTGCTCACGCCGGAACAGGAGGCAGGACTAAGGCAAGGTATTGTTACGCCTTCGCTGTTCACAGCTATCGGTTACATCCCTGCAACGAGCGTAGGAAATCTAACGTCTTATTCGACGTCAAATAATTCTCTCTACAATCTCGTATTTTCGAACGGTACGTGCAGTTCGATATTTGACGTTTCTTCAAATGGCAACGGGCCTGTCCAGTACAACAACTCTGGCGCCCAAGGCACCTATGTCCAGGGTCCGGGGACGACGACGACCATCGTTGCGACCGCGCTGACCGGCCCACTTGCCAATGCGCAGGGGATCGACGCGGCGACGTTGGCGGCGGTCACGGCGCTGCCTGGGCAGAAGCGCGACATCCGCACGAGCGGCATCTTCGGCGGCGGCCAGATCGGCTACAATCATCAGATTGGCAGCATCCTCGTCGGCGTGGAGGCAGACCTTAATGGTTCGGCGATAGCGGGGCGTTACCGCGTTGGAGGCTTTACGGCGCGTTCGGATGTCGATTGGTTCGGCACGGTCCGCGGGCGGGTGGGCTACGCCTGGGACCGCTTCCTCGTCTACGCCACCGGCGGCTTCGCCTACGGCGACGTGAGCCTCGCCTACGCGCTCGGCGGTCTCTCGGTCGGAGAGACGCGTTTGCAGACCGGCTGGACCGCCGGCTCGGGCATCGAGTTCACACTCACCCCGCAGGTCAGCATGAAGGCCGAGTACAAGCACGTCGTCCTCGGCCCGGATACCTTCTTGCGTCGGGCGGGCTACGACGCGCGGCTGCGGGCCGAGATCGATACCGGACTGATCGGTCTCAACTATCGCTGGTAGCGGCCGGGTTCGGGCGCGAATGCACCATCAAGCTCGCATCCGCGCCGGCGATCAGGTGTCTCCGCGTCCGAGATAGGAGCAGATGCGGACGGCCATCACGTCGCCGTTGAACAGCCGGTTTCCACCCCGAGCGGCCAGTCGCTGTTTCTCGTCCGGCCCGAACGCGACCGAACCCTCGTCGGCTGCCTCGACCGACCCGACACGATCGGCGATCGCCCGCAGCCGATCCGCCATGCCCGCCGTCACGGATTTCGACCCGGCCTCGTCCGGCGCGGACGTGCGGTCACGCACCTGCGCGAACGGCCGCAGGCTTTCCCTGCAGCGCCGCGGCACCACCCTGTGCGGGCACGGCGCCGGCCCTCGAACCCGGCCCCGCAGGAGACCGCCCATGGCAACCGCTGCGAAGAACGCGCTGATCGTCGGGGCCTCGCGCGGCCTCGGGCTCGGCCTCGCCGACACCTTCCTGAAGCGCGGCTGGCGCGTCACCGCGACCCAGCGCACCCCCTCGCCCGAACTCGCCGCGCTGGTCTCGGAGGCCCTCACTGTCGAGACGGTCGACATCGACGACGACGCGGCGGTCGCCGCGCTCCACGGCCGGCTGGAATCCCAAACCTACGATCTCGTCTTCGTGGTGGCGGGCGTCGCGACGCGGGCGCACGATCCCCTGCACGCGGTCCCGCGCGCGGTGGCCGCGCAGGTCTACCTCACCAACGCGATCAGCCCGATCCGCTTCGCGGAGGCGTTTCGCGATCGGCTCGCCCCCGGCGGCAGCCTCGCGCTCATGACCTCGATCCTCGGCAGCGTGGCGCTCAACGACGAGGGCGGCTGGGAGAACTACCGGGCGAGCAAGGCGGCGCTGAACACGCTCGCCCGCAGCTTCGAGATCCGCCACCGCGACGCGAACGTCAGCGTCCTGCTGGTGCATCCGGGCTGGGTCCGCACCGAGATGGGCGGCCCCGAGGCCGACCTCGACGTGGCGACCAGCGTCGCCGGCATGGCCGACGTGATCGAGGCCCGGCTGGGTCGGCCGGGCTGCGCCTACGTGGATTACCGGGGCACGACGCTGGACTGGTAGCGGGCGTCAGCGCCGCGGGTCGAGGGGGCGGCCGCGCCGCTCGACGATCACCGGCGGGCGCGTGCGGCGCTCGACGATCACCGTGCGCGGCGCCCGGCTCGGGCCGCCTTGGCTGAAGATCCGCTCCGGCACCCGCTCGGGCTTGGCGCGCACGGCGGCCAGCACGTGCGGGCGGACCTCGGCGGCGGGCAGGCCGATCAGGCCGGCGGCAATCTCGACCTGCTGCTCGAGGTCGTCGGACAGGTCCTGGGCGGCGACCACCGCCTCGATCACCGTTGGCGGCTCGCGGCGCACCCGGATCGGCGGCAGGTCGGCGAAGCTCTTCTTGGTCTTCTTCACGGCACGGCTCGCACTCGTCGGCGTCGGAACGTAGCAGACGCGCGCCGATTGTGCACTGCATCAAGAGGGGTCGCCGCCCTGCGCGGTACACGTCCGGGACGGGGACACCGCCGGCAGCAGGCGCGCCAAAACGCTGGTATGCCAGAGCATTCCCGGCGTGGATGCCCGGCTGCATCCACCAAAACGCGTCGAAATGACGCGGTATGGCGCCGGTCTCGTGGCCTCGGACGGTCATGCCTGCCGCGGATCATCGCCCGGTTGCCCGAGCCCCGCCCCCAGCCTAGACCGCCCGGACCATGCCGCACCCGCTTCGCGATCCGCGCATCACCCCGGCCCGCCCCGACCTCGCCGACCTGCGGCTGCGCGGGATCGTCGAGGCCGCACGCTTCGTCGCAGGCGAGCCGCGGCGCATCGCGGTCCCCGTTGCCCCCTTGCGCCGGACGCCCCACCCCGAGGCCGGCCTGGAGACCGAGGCGGTGATGGGCGACGCGGTCACGCTCTACGAGGCGCGCGACGGCCTCGCCTGGGTCCAGCTCGTCCGCGACGGCACCGTCGGCTACGTGCCGGAGGGCTGCCTCGGCCCCATCGAGCCGGCCCCGACGCACCGGGTGCGGGCGCTGCGCACCTTCCTCTACCCCGCCCCCGACATGAAGCGACCGGCGCTCGGCCATCTCGGCCTCGGCGCGGCCGTCGCCGTTGCGGAGGAGGCGGGCGATTTCCTCCGGCTTCACGACGGCGCTCACGTCTTCGCGGCCCATTGCGCGCCGCTGGACCGACGGCTGCCGGACTACGCCGGCACCGCCGAGCGGCTCGTCGGCACGCCCTACCTCTGGGGCGGGCGCACCAGCCTCGGCCTCGACTGCTCCGGCCTCGTTCAGCTCTGCCTGGAGATGGCCGGCCTCGCCTGCCCGCGCGACGCCGATCAGCAGGCGGGAACCGTGGGCCGCCCCCTGCCCGTGTCGTTCGAGGGCCTGCGCCGCGGCGATTTCATCGACTGGCGCGGCCACACCGGGCTGATGCTCGACGCCGAGCGCCTGATCCACGCCAACGGCCACCACATGGCGGTGGCGGTCGAATCCCTGCGGTTGGCCGCCGCGCGGATCGAGGCCAACAGCTACGGGCCGGTGACGGGGATGCGGCGGCTGTAGGTCCGCCTCGTGCGTGTCCTGGTTTCTTCCCCCTCCGCCGTGATCCCGGGGCTCGCTGAAGGCGAGAGCCCGGACCCGGAGGGTCGCACCGGAGGCGTGCAATACGGTTTTAGGGACTACGGCATTCACACACCGCTCCACGCGATCCAGGAAGAGCGCGGGTCCCCTCTCCCGTTCGGGAGAGGGACGAGAAGTGTCCGGATAAGTCGCATCCCTCCCCCCAACCCTCCCTCCTGGGCTAGCGGCTTCACACGTCTACCCGTCTGGCCTGGAGCCTGGCGCCTCGCTGTCCGGACGTCGGGTTCGCCGAGGCGCGGGGCCTCGATGTCGAAGCCCTTGGTCTTCAGGGTGCCGACCCCCTGCTCGATGCACCGGCGCCGACGCCGGAACGCCACCCGGGCGCGGGCATCGGCCAAGCCCTCGACCGCATGGGGGGTGACGCGCCGCCAAGGGACCCCGCCGGCGGCCGGCGGATCGCCCTCGCGCACGGCGACGGCCTGGACCGTCACGGGGGCAGGCAGGCCTTCGCGCGGTCCGGTTCTTCGGGCGGGCGCACACGAACCCCCCACGAAGTTCGCGACGGGGAAGCAGAGGCCGCGCCAAAGCGCAAACCGAGATGTGGGAATACGGGAGACCCCTGGGAGCCGCCCGGCGCTTCGAACGCCCTATTCGGCGCCGCGGCGCGGCCGGCCCTCAATCCGGCGCTCGCTCAACCGCGATCGCGGTGGCCTCGCCGCCGCCGATGCACAGCGCCGCGATGCCCCGGCGTCCGCCGGTCCGCCTGAGCGCGGCGAGCAGCGTCACCACGATGCGGGCGCCCGAGGCGCCGATCGGGTGGCCGAGCGCGCAGGCGCCGCCGTGGACGTTCACGCGGTCGTGCGGCAGGCCGAGGTCGCGCATCGCCGCCATCGCGACCACGGCGAAGGCCTCGTTGATCTCGTAGAGATCGACCGCGCCCGCGCGCCAGCCGACCTTGTCCAGGAGTTTGCCGATGGCGCCGACCGGCGCGGTGGAGAACCACGCGGGCGCTCCCGCATGGCTCGCGTGCCCGCGGATCACGCCGAGGGGAGCATGGCCCGCCGCCTGCGCGGTCGAGCGCCGCATCAGCACGAGGGCCGCCGCGCCGTCGGAGATGGAGGAGGCGTTGGCCGCCGTCACCGTGCCGTCGGGGCGGAAGGCGGGCTTCAGGGTCGGGATCTTGTCGGGCCGCGCCCGAAGCGGGCCCTCGTCGCGGCGGACGTCCCCCACCGGCACGATCTCGTCGGCGAAGGCGCCGGCCTCCGTCGCGCGCTTGGCGCGGGCCAGCGATTCGAGCGCGTAGGCGTCCTGCGCCTCACGGGTGAACCGGTAGTGCAGTGCGGTATCCTCCGCAAAACTCCCCATCAGGCGCCCGCGCTCGTAGGCGTCCTCCAGCCCGTCGAGGAACAGGTGGTCGAGCAGGCGCCCGTGGCCGAGGCGCTGGCCGGCGCGCGCCTTGTCGAGGAGGTAGGGGGCGTTCGACATCGACTCCATGCCGCCCGACACGACGATGTCGGCCGAGCCCGCAGCGATCATGTCGTGGCCGAGCATGATCGCCTTCATCCCTGAGCCGCAGACCTTGTTCACCGTCGCGCAGGGGGTGGCCTGCGACAGGCCCGCGCCGAGCGCCGCCTGCCGGGCCGGTGCTTGACCGAGGCCCGCCGGCAGCACGCAGCCCATCACCACCTCGGACACCGCGTCGGCCGGGAGCCCGGCGCGTTCGACCGCGGCGCGGATCGCGACGGCGCCGAGTTCGGGGGCGGAGAAGCCCTTCAGTTCGCCCTGGAAACTCCCCATCGGCGTGCGCGCGGCGCCGGCCACGACGATCGGATCGGCCATCGGTTCCTCCCGGGATCAGCGCGTGGGCGCACTCTGGCGGCCATCCGAGCCCGGGGGTGGCCGGATGTCCAGCCCGCCCGGCGCGGGATGGTGTCTCGGTGTGAAGTTTGGCTGAGATGGTCAGCTATGGGTGGATTTTCGCCGGTCCGCTTCCGGTGGCAAAACTTGAATAGCGGACGCTTGCTCCGGGAGCGACGACAGGCAGTTGGGCGCCAGCTTCAGACAATGGCTGACCGGCAGAAAGCCGACCTTCGGTTCAACGCGTCCTGCCAGAGCATTTTCCAGCGAGGTGGATACCGGCTCGCGTGAAGAAAATGCGACCACACAGAGACTTAGAGCATTTTCCGTGATTCAAGAACCATGGAAAATGCTCTAGCTGAACCGCAATTCGCTACTGCCGATGTCACATCGCCCACGCGCTCGCTCGTCACTTCGTGGAAAGCCCTCCGTGGGCTACGAGACAGATGGAGCGTCGCATGAAGATCGTCGTTATCGGCGGAATCGGGCTGATCGGCCCGCAGGTCGTTTCTCGCCTGATGACTGGGTGGAGGGCCGTCGGCGAGCACCGCGCCGTCGGCGAGTAGGATCACGCGGTTGGCGAAGCGCGCCGCGAGCGCCATGTCGTACAGCACCGCGACGGCAATCACGCCGCGCTCGCGCAGGAGATCATGCACCCTTGTCATCACCGGATTGGTCTGGCCGAGGGCGAGCGCGCTGATGGGCCCATCGAGTCGCAGCACGTCCGGTGTCCGCGCGACGGCTTGGGCGACCAAGTTCAATGCCAAATCAGGTCCGTTGCGCTATCCTGCCGCTCACGCACCGGGCGGAACGGCCTGCCTGGCATAAACGGGACGAGCCCACCCATGTTCGACGAATACGGCTTTCCACGCGGCGCTGAGTTGGACGAAGCCGGGCTGCCCGAGCTTTATCATTTCGTCTACTGCAGCCGTGCCGCCGACGGCGTCGACGACGCCGAGGTCGGCCGCATCGTCGAGTCGGCCCAGCGCCACAATCCCGCGCGCGGCATCACCGGGGTGCTGGTTTTCGGCAGCGGCGTCTTCTTCCAGTGGATCGAGGGGCCGACCGCCCAGATACAGAAGCTGATCGCGAGCCTGCATAGCGATACGCGCCATTACGATATCGTCCCGCTGAGCCAGAGCGAGGAAAAGCGAGAGCGTCTCTATCCGAACTGGGACATGGAGAAGGTCGAAGCCGAGGACATCCGCCTGGTATTACAGGACGCGCTCGAAAGCGCCGAAGACAAGAACAACGTCGCGGCACTGACGCGGATTCTCAAGCAGCTCGATTCGGGGCCGCTGAATTCGCTTGGGCGAAGCTGATCGGGCCAGCAACCGGTAGCCTCAAACCGATTCGCCACTGGCGTCGTGGCGAAATGATCTATCCGCATGTAAGTCGCCAGAACGCGTGTGCGCGACGCGCGTTGCGAAAGGCACCGGGTGCGCGGATTGCTGATCGTCGCCGCAGCGGCCGCGAGTGTCTGGATTCGGGATATGGGCGGCTCGTTTCCTCCTTCCTGTCAGGATCATCAATACATGCGAGCGCTTTAGCCGCTATCCGAGTCAACGGCTTTTGGTTGGTTGCTCGCAGGGGCCGTACCAATGGATTGTTGTGATGATCCGCTCCGGAATACGACACTGAAACAGATGCGTCGCCGCCAAAAGCGGACGTGCTGAAGGGCAGCGGAGGGGTATTTTTTGGCGATATTGCACTTGACGTACCCAGCCTTAGCCTTCTCTAGGGGCTCCGAGGTCGGCATGTCCGGATCGGTTTCGGACGCGTTGCCAAGTCTTGTGCGACAAATTAGCTAGAGGTAAGGAGGGCTCAAGACTCAGATCTCTGCGAGCCTCATCGCGCAAGTCGTCCAATGCATTTGTTGCAGCATCAAAGCTGCTGTCAATAAAATCATACCAAACTTGGCTCTCAATTGCCTTATCTAATTTTCTTTCAAGTATAACCAAAAAGTTCTCCGCCTTGTCAGATATAACAAATGAGCCGATTTTTGCAGCCTTTCTAAGGCTTCTGTGGGCCTCCTCCGACTTTTTCTGTAATTCGTCTTTGACGGCCTGCGACGGCTCTCTATCAGTCATATGAGCTTCAAGGCTTTTTTCAAAGAAGAACATAAATTCAAATAAGTTATTTAGAATTGCTTCGTATGCAGATGCCTTTTTATCCCACCACTTTTCTAGCTTATAACGCTTGAATGCCAGCCAAGTAGTAAAATAGGCTGCTGTAGCGCCAAATACTATGCCCACAGCAAAAGAAGAGATTAAATTCGAAGCTACAGTTTCTCCGAACGTCATTGACGTGCATCCGTTTTCAATTTCTGCTTCGGCGGGACGATCTTCCCGAACACGCGATCAAGCGTCTCGCCGTTGTCCGTCCCTAGCTCGCGGGACAGTTCCTCAAAGCGACGGCGCTGCTCGGCCGGGGATAGCGCCTCGGCTTTTTTGCCTGGCGGCTTGGGCTTGGAGGGGGTGTCTGTCGGCATCGGCTTGGCCCTCGTCGTCGGCGGCAACTGTAGGCTCGCGGCGGGCGGACAGCAAAAGGCCGCCGGAGCGCGCCCCGACGGCCAGAGTCTACCTAAAGACCGATTGCGTCACCCGCCGACCGCATCGCGCTCGCCCTTGGGCAACTCGCGCTGCGGCTTTACGCCGGCAAGCTGCGGAAGTGGCCGCAGACGAATTCGAGAGACCCGAACCGCCGGCGGACGTAGGCATTCACCCACACCACGGCCATAACCCTTTCTGCTGAAAAGGCTTGCGAGGTGGGCGGCCGTCATGCGACTCTAGGCTTGCGAGTGCACTAGAGGCTGGGCCGACCGCCCAGTTGCTGGTCCCCTCAGAGAGCCGGCCCCGCCACAGGGCCGGCTTTCGTCGTTTTAGCCCCATCGCGCCGGGGACCAAGGCGCTAGGGGCAAGTCGGGTGTGGCCATAACTGCCTCCCTGCCGCTTACCGGCCGGCTTAAACTATCGGCGTTAGCGACGTTTGCAAGCCTTAAATTCGCTGGATCAAGATAAAAATTGATTTATTCGAGGCGCTGCGTTATCGGTGGGTCTCTCTCTAGGAGACCCTGCTATGGCCCGAGTCCGCAGCCCTAACTACCCGGCGATAAGTTTACCGTCCGCTGTCGAGCGCATTAAGACGCTGCACAAGGCGGAAGGCAAAAATGCAATGGCTCGCGAAGCCTTGGTTCAGCACCTCGGATTCAGCGGCATAAACGGCGCTTCGGCCACCTTGGTATCGGCGTTATCGAAATATGGGCTGATTGAGTCCGTTGGTACTGGCGAAGCCCGCATCTCTGATCTCGGAATGCGTCTCATATACCCGCATGACGCTACCGAGCGGCAAGCGGCGGTAGAGGATGCCGCTTTCCGACCAGCCCTGTTCCTTGAAATTAAGGAGAAATGGCCAGATCGCCCCCCGTCGGATGAAAGCCTGCGACCGTATCTCGTCCGCAAGGGATTTTCTGAAGGGGCGCTGGATCAGGTTATCCGCTTTTATCGCGATACAATAGACATGGTGCAGGCTGGCGCTCAGGTGCAGGCTCCATCTTCGGATGGACGTGCCAAGGAGGCTCCTATGCAGAGTGGTTCACCAGCAGCGCCCTCGCCAGTGGCCGCCCCAGCTATTAGTGGGGCACCATTAAACGGCAAGGCGTTTAGTATCGCCTTTGACGGTGCGGTCCTAACGGGCGCGCTAGCCCTCAAATCGGTGCGTGATATTGATCGGCTTATGAAAGTGCTTCGGGCTCAGAAAGCCGCCTTCGAAGCCATGGAGGATGACGAAGACGACGTAACGCCGGTGGAGTCGGAAGATAGCGAGTCGGAGTGAAGTTTGTCTTCATAGACCCGCTACGGGCTTACCGTCGCCGTACCAACTATTCGATACGTAAGGCGCTTGCCGGTAATACCAATGAGCGCCTTTTCCGTGCGCTCCACGTCGTTCACGCCCAGCTTCACCCGGTTGTTGTACCGGAAATCGAACTCGGCGAGGTAGCGGTGCAGGTGCTGCTTGCCGCAGTGCTGGTAGAGGCCCTTCATGCCGCGCTTGAACACGGAGAAGTAGCCCTCAACGGTGTTCGTGTGAACGATGCCGCGGACGTATTCCTTGGCCGAATGGGTCGTCATCTGGTGGTCGGCGAAGGTGGTGCCGACCTTCGTGTAGATGCTGGACTCGTCGGTGAAGAGGCTGGCTTCCTTGAGGATGTTTTCTTCGATGATCGGGCGAAGGGTCTCAGGCTTGATGTCGTCCACCACGACAGAGCGAACCTTGCCGGCATCGCGGTCGAGAAGGGACAGCACCTTCATCTTGTGGTGATAGGCACGGGCCTTCGGCACGCCGGGCTCGCGACCGATGAAGGTCTCGTCGGCCTCCACGATGCCGCCAGCGCCGGGCATGCCGTCGATGCCTCCCATGGGGGCGAGAGCGCCGTCGCGCATGGCCTCGCGAATGCGGTGGGACATGAACCACGCGGTCTTGAGCGTCACGCCGAGCGTGCGGTGAAGCTGGTTGAACGACACGCCCTTCTTGGACGAGCACACGAAGTGCATCGCCTGGAGCCACAGGTGCATCGGGACGTGAGAGTCCTCAAAGACCGTGCCGACCTTCACGGTGAAGGGCTTGCGGCACTCGTAGCACTTGTACGTGCCGATCCGGGTGGACTTGCCACCGAGCTTACCGATGCGCTCGAAGGTGCCGCACTTCGGGCAGGTCGGACCCTGCGGCCAGACACGAGCCTCGACATAGGCGTAGGCGGCCGCCTCGTCGTGGAAGTGCTTCGCGCTCAGAACGGCCTTGGACATCGGTAAACCCTTATGCGGATTACCATACCTCAGTCGTTGGGTACGTCAAGTGCAATATCGCCTATTTTTTACCGTCACTCAGAACCCAGGTCTATGTCCGCTCTCAGGCAGCTCTTGCAGCAACTTGTACGACCAGCTTGGGTCGGAAACAATCGGCCGAACGGGGTCGAATTTCGAACCGAGACACGACCCGGCGCGGGCCGGATCACAGCCGCCGCAGCCAGCGCGGCCAGTCGGGATGGTGGAACAGGGTGCGGGCGCGCCGGTGCTTCCAGGTGCCGTACTTGTAGAAGTCGAAGTCGAGGGTCGAGACCGCCTCCTGGATCATCGCCCAGGTCGCCCACTTGAGGTCGGCCAGCGCCTTCAGCACGCGGATGCGGGCGTCGATGGCCGCGTCCCAGCGGCCGAAATAGGCCTCGATCATCGCGCGCTCGGCGTCTTCCGAGAACGCCATCTCGTCGAACCACAGGGCGAGTTCGTAGGCGCGCTCGTTGTTCGAGGCGTACTCGAAGTCGACGAGCATCACCCGGTCGTCGGCATCGATCAGGAAGTTGCCGGCCAGCGTGTCGTTCATGCACGGCACGAGGTCGAGGCCGGATGCCGTCAGCGCCGCCTTCGCCTCGCCGTAGCGGCGCATCATCGCGGCAAAGTCCGCCGGCACGCGGCCCCCGACGGCCGCGACCTGGGCGACGTGCTCCTCGATCATGTCGAACACGGTCTTGGTGAGCGTCAGCGGGCCGGAATCGTTGAAGGCGCGCAGGGCCGCCACCGCGTTCCCGCGCACCGCGGGGCGCAGGAAGTCGAGGTTCGAGGTGGCGCGGAAGCCCTCGACGAAGGCGAAGATCTCGACGCCGTCGCCGGGCAGGAAGTCGATCACCGCGGCGCCGAAGCCGCAGGCGTGGGCCTTCCGGCTCGCCTCGTTGGCGGCGCCGCGCTCGATGAACATCTCGGTGCCGCGCCCCGGCACCTTGACGAAGCAGTCGGGCCCCGCGCCCGTCGACACGCGCCAGTTGGCGTTGCTGATCCCGCCCGAGACCGGCAGGTAGCGCAGGCGCGTCCCGGCCCAGCGCGGCACCCGGGCGAGGATCGCCTCGAGGTCGCGCTCGCCCGCCGTCGCGGCCTCGCCCAGGCTCTTCCAGATCATCCGCCCTCCCAAGGCTCTAAAGGCGGCGCAGCCACGCCTCGAAGTCCCAGGCGCCGACCGTCGTGCCGGCGTGCAGGAGGCGCCACTGGCCGTACTTGAAGAACTCGATGCCGTCGCGCGGCGCGGTGATCGCCCGGACGATCCCCCACAGGCCCCACATCACGTCGTCGACCGCGCCGTAGAGCCGGCAGCGGGCGTAGAGGCGGGCAGTGCCCGCCCCGGCATAGGCCTCGATCGCAGCGTTGCGTTCCTCGTCGAAGCCACAGGCCTCGTTGATCAGGGCGCCGACCTCGAACCACGGGTCGGCATCGCCCGCGAGGTCGAAGTCGACCAGCCGGATCGCGGCCCCGTCGTGCATGACGTTCGAGGCGATGCCGTCGTTGCGGCAGGGCCGCAGGTCGTGGCCCGCCGCTGCCATCGCCGCGCCGATCAGGGCGGCGGCCGCGATCAGGTCCCCGGTGCCGTCCGGCAGCGGCGCGGCGACGGCCCGCGCCTCCTGGGCCAGCGCCGCGATCCGCGCGAAGGGATCGAAGCGGTGCCCGAGCGGCGGCTCGCTCTGCAACCGCTTCTGCGCCGTCAGCACCGCGGCGAGGCGGTCGCGGTCCTGGAGGTCGCCGACGCGGGCGTAGGTCCACGGGGCGGGGAGGTGATCGAAGGCGAGGAGGTCGCCCTCCGCGAGGCGCAAGGCGGGTCCGAGATCGAGGCGCCCGGCGCGCTCGGCGGCTCCCGCCGCGACCGGGGTGAGGTCGGCCGCCATGTCGGGGTGGCGGATCTTCACGAACAGGTCGGGCTCACTGTGGCGGGCGAGGCGGATGCAATCGGAGGCGACGGCGCGGTGGGTCGGCGAGGCGACCGGGGCGGCGGCGCGCTCGTAGCGCAGGGCCTGGCCCCGCCACGCGGGCACGCGGGCGAGCGCCGCCTCGATCCGGTGCTCGAAGGGCGTCTCGGGCGAGCCGACGGGCTTCATCGCGCGTCTCCCCGCATCGCGGCCTTCGGGACGCCGCCGGCGCGGCACAGGCGCCGGGCCGCGCCGAGCATCACGGCAAAGCCCGCCTGCACGTCGTGGTCGGTGGTCGCCTCGGCCTCGTTGTGGGCGATGCCGCCGACGCTCGGCACGAAGACGAGGCCGGTCGGGCAGCGGCCGAGCAGGCTCAGGGCGTCGTGCCCGGCCACCGTGTCCAGGGACAGCGCCGGGTAGCCGGCCTCCTCGGCGACGAGCGCGACGAGGTCGCGGACGGACTCGGTGAGGTGCCGGATCGGGCGCTCGGTCCGCGCGATCACGGCGAGATCCACCCGAGCGCGCGCGGCCGCATCCCGCAGGGCCGCGTCGGCGCGGGCGCCGGCTGCCCCGAGGATCGCGTCGTCGGCCGAGCGGATCTCGACGGAGAGCTCGACCCGGGCCGGGACCACGTTGGCGGAGTTCGGCGCGACGAGGATGCGGCCGACCGAGGTGTGGACGCGGCCCGGCCAGCCCTCGGCGATCGTCCGCACGTCGGCGATGGCGTAGGCCGCAGCCAGCAGGGCGTCGCGGCGCAGGTCCATCGGGCACGGGCCGGTGTGGGCCTGTTCGCCGCAAAACGCCGCGTCGATCTTGATCGCCCCCCAGTTGCGCGCGACGAGGCCGATGACGGCGCCCGCCGCCTCCAGCACGGTGCCCTGCTCGACGTGGAGTTCGAGGTAGCAGGCCGGCAGCGGCGGGGCCGGGTCGCCGCCGCGATGTCCGATCCCGGCGAGCGCGTCGCCCAGGGAAATCCCGTCGTCGTCGCGGATGTCGAGGGCGTCCGCTGCCGCGTGACGGCCGGCGTAGGCGCCGCTGCCGATCAGGCTCGGCCGGAAGCGGGCGCCCTCCTCGTTGGTCCAGTTCACGGCGCAGAAATCGGCCGCGAAGGCGGCGCCGGCGCGGGCCTCGGCGCGCAGCGCCGCGCCGACGCGGAGGGCTGCGGCGACGCCGAGCGTCCCGTCGAAGCGCCCGGCCCGGACCTGGCTGTCGAGGTGGGAGCCCATCATCACCAGGGGCGCGCCCGGCGTCCCCGTCAGGCGGAAGATCCCGAACTGGTTGCCGACCGCGTCGGTGCGCAGCTCCGCGCCGGCCTCCCGCACGGACCGCGCGAACAGGTCGCGGGCCCGCCCGTCGGCCGGGCTGCCGCAGAGCCGGGTGACGCCGCCGCCGGGCGTGGCGCCGCACTCCGAAAAGCCGTCGAGGAGCGCGCGCAGGCCGTCGTCGCGGGCCCCGCCTCCGTCAGGCGCTGATGAGGTCGATGTCATGCCGGGCGAAGCGCTCCGCGAAGGGCGGCGGCGGGGGCCGGTCGGTGACGACCGTGAGCGGGGCGGCGAGGTCGAAGGTGCAGAGGTTGGCCTGGAGGCCGAACTTGCGGGAATCGGCCAGGATCACGGCCCGGCGCGCCTGCCCCTTGAGGGCGCGCCGCAGCACCGATTCGTGCTCCTCGTAATCCATCCAGCCGTGGTGGAGGTCGCAGGCCGAGATGCCCATGAAGGCGATGTCGAAGAAGTAGCGCCGGGCGTAGGCCACGGTCTCGTAGCCGACGAGCGCGTTGTCCTTGGCCCGCAGGGTGCCCGGCGTCAGGTTGACCCGCGACGGGCCGGCGCCGATGAGCTGCGCCACGTCGATCGAGTTCGTGGTGAGCGTGAGGTTGCGTTGCGTCAGCCGCCGCGCCAGCGCCAGGGTGGTGGTGCCGGTGTCGATGAAGATCGACATGCCGTCGCGCACCAGCCCCTCGGCGATCGCGGCGACGCGGGCCTTCTCGCGCGGGTTGGTCTTGCCGCGCTCGACCAGCGGCCGGTCCTGGTCGAGGCGAGGCGGCACCGCGCCACCGTGGATGCGCCGCAGGAGGCCGCGGACCTCCATCAGCTTGAGGTCGCGCCGGATCGTCTCCTCGGAGACCTTGAGGAAGGCCGCCGCATCCGAGACCCCGACGCGGCCGGCGCCGTGCAGGCGGGCGAGGATCTCCTGATGGCGGTGGTCCGTCAGCATCGGCCCGCATCGTGCTCCGATCCGCGTCCACGTTCAGCCGGCCAAGGTGGGAGCGCGGCGGTGGTGGGTCGCGGATTCGTAGGCGTAGGCGAAGCCGAGAAGGTCCGCCTCGCTCCACATCGGCCCGACGAAGATCAGGTTGAACGGCGCCCCCGACGCGTAGAAGCCCGCCGGCACCGTGACGCCGGGAAGCCCCGCGATGTTGATCTCGCACACGGTAGTCTCGTTGATCGCGCGGCCCCCGTGCAGCGGCGGGAGCTCGTCGCGCATCTGCGGGAAGACGAGGCCGTCGAGGCCGTGCGCGGCCGTCACGCGGTCGAAGACGTCGAGGTAGGCCTCGCGCAGCGCCAGGAACCCGGACAGGTCCGGCGGGCTCTCCGGGTCGGCGAGGATCGGGCCGAAGGCGGGGAGCTGGTGCAGGTAGTGCAGCACGCCGCCGGGCGCGAAGGCGTCCTCGGCCTTCGTCGCCGCGGCGAAGGCCTCGACCGTGCGCAAAGCGGCGCTGGGTCCGAGCCGCCGGAGGTAGAGCTGCAGGTCGTGGGCGACCGACTCCATGCCGCGGGCGTCGAAGTGGTTCAGCCCCGGCGTCGGCTCGCCGAGGTCGGCGAAGCCCGAGCCGGCGAAGGGGTCGGCGACCAGCGTCGCCCCGCAGGCGGTGATCTCGCCCTGGGCCCGTGCGTAGAGCGCGGTCGCCTCGGCCGAGAGCGGCAGGTCGCGCCAGCCCGGCCCGAACAGGCCGAGGCGCTTGCCCTTGAGGTAGTCGGGCGCGAGCTTGGCCGCGTAGCCGCCCTTCGGCCGGCGGCCGATGCCGGCCACCGTCTTCGGGTCGGCCGCGGTGTAGCCGGCGAGCACGTCGAGCGTCAGCGCCGCGTCGCGGACGCACCGGGCGATCGGGCCGACGACGTCGCGGGTGGAGCCGGCGAGCGGCACGACGCCGGCGTTCGGCACCAGCGCGAAGGTCGGCTTGATGCCGACCAGCCCCTGCGCCGAGGCCGGGTTCTGGATCGAGCCGCCGGTCTCCTCGGCGAGCCCCAGCACTGCGAGGCTCAGGCCGACGGCGGTGGCCGTGCCGGCGCTGCTGCCGCCGGGCAGGCTCTCGGGGGCGGCCGAGTTCAGGGTCGGGCCGGCCCAACTGTCGTTGGCGTGGCTGCCGGTGGCGCTGAGCACCGGCACGTTGGTCTTGCCGAGCATGACGCAGCCGGCCGCCCGCATCCGCGCGACGACGGGCGAGTCGGTCTCCGGGATCAGGTCGACCCCGCCGGCCTTGGCGCTGAGGAAGCGCCACCCGGCGGTGGTCGGCAGGCCTGCCATGTCCATCGGGTCCTTGATCACCACCGGCACGCCGTCGAGGGGTCCGAGGCTCGCGCCGGCCGCACGTCGCGCGTCGCTGGCCCGCGCGTCGGCCAGCGCCTCCGGGTTCATGATGATGAGTGCGTTGTAGCGCGGGTTGTAGGCCTCGACCCGAGCGAGGAAGGCCCGCGTCAGGGCCTCCGCGGTCACGCCGCTGGCGAACGCGTCGGCGGCGTCGGCCAGTGTCATCTCGACGATCTCGATCTCCGGAATCATCTGCGCTGCATCCATCGCTCGTGTCCCTTCCGCCGGATTCGGACGGTCTTCAGATCAGCTCATGCCGACGAATTCGTCGATCATCGTGCGGTCGCGGGCGACCTCGGGCGGGACCTCGCGGGTGATCATCCCCTTCTGGAGGATCAGCACCCGGTC